>CALKWL010000211.1 GCA_938004235.1 uncultured Gammaproteobacteria bacterium | reverse complement strand
GCATCTGCCAGCGCCATGGCCTTACTCAAGGTGGCCACGGGCGAACTATCGGCCGAACAGGCCGAGGCCGTCATCAAACAAGTGGCCCTGGAACAGACGCTGGCGCGGCTGGCGGAACAGTACGCCGCTGGTGATGCCACGCTGGGCGAATACATGGCCGCTGCTCAAGAAGCTGTGCGGGACATCAACGCCATGAGCGTTGAGTTTGATACCACTACAGGGGCAGTCAACACCAACAATCAGGCCATCGGCTCCCTCATCGGCACAATGGGCCAAATCCCCACGGAAATCCGCACCCACATCAGCATCACCTCTGACCCCATCCCCAACATGCCGGGTGGTTCAGGAGGTGGGGCTGCGCTTCCCGGCAGCGGAAACGATCAGGCATTCGCCCTCGGTGGTTTTGCGGGTGGCATGGAAAACGAGATTGCGGGCATGGTGCATGGCCAAGAGTTTGTGTTCTCGGCGCCGGCCGTGCGCAGCATTGGCCTGCCAATGTTGGAAATGCTGCATCAACAAGGCATGGCGGCGGGAGGCAATAGCGGTGTCTCCATCGGTGACGTTTACGTCACACCGGGTGGAGCTGATTCCCCCATCGAATACGGCCGTGCCGTGCGTCGCGACTTGCTCACAGTCGCCCGTGGCAAGGGATTGAGGAGATAACAAATGGCTTCTGGGCTTGTGAAACCCGTATCGTTTGCCGGGACAGTTGGCACACTTACCTTCAACAGCGATTCGCTGTTCACTTCCTACTTAACGCTAGACAGCGCCGAGCCGATTCTGCGACTGACCTCGCTGAGCGATGGCAGCGTCCATGATGGCAATTACGGCACAAAGGCACCGCTGCAATACCCCATTTACCTGCGCCTGGCTGGGCACATCACCAACAGCGATCCCACGACCGTAGCCACAAAGGTCGCGGCCGTAAAGGGATACATTGGCGATTATGGCACGTTCACCGTCGAAGACAGCAACAATGATCAGTGGACCTTCAACGCCTACATGGGCAAATGGAGCGCGGAAGCAGATCAACCAGTAGATCAACAAACGTTCCTCTCCTTCACCTGGGCCGTGGTGCAAATTGACGCAGAGGAGGTCGTGCCCTAATGGCGATTGGTACCATCACCGTTGAAATCTTTGACCGGTCATGGACCAGTCTGGGCACCATCAGCAGCGCCTTCCTGCCCAGAGGCAACTTTCTTCGCAATGATGTAGGGGAAGGGGGGTTTCTTTTCCCTCTCTATGATACGCCCGCGCTAAACCTGGTTCAGTACAACCGCAGCGCCGTGGTGACGGTGGAAGAGAGCGGCAGCGTCGAAGCCGTTGTGGCTGCTTTCCATATTCACAGCATTGCTCCCCAACGTTCCTCCAGCGGCAGTTACGACGGTTACATCATGGAAGTGTCTGGACCCGGAATCCTGGCAGAGTTGCAATGGGACAACATTGGCTACACCACCATCTCCGATGGTAGTCAAGGGCCAACAAATATCTGGGTCAGCTCCTTGTTGGCCTTTGCCCAAGAAAGCTGGTCTGTGTTTGTGATGGGTTCGCCCACCACGGCCGCGAATGCGTACCTGCAAGCAGCCGGGGAATCTGTGTGGGATGCCTTGCTGGAATGTTCGGCACAGAACGGCCGTTCCGTCGCCTATGCCCCTTATTTCGCCAGTCAGACCACCGGCAGCAAGGGGCGTGAAATCCTTTTTATTTTCACGCCAACAGCGGGTAACCCTATTTTGGATTGGGACCCACTGAACCTGGTCAAGAGTGGAGCAAACCCCGCCAACGATGAATGCACAGTGCTGGACATCAAGCCGATTGAGGACACGCACGAAATTGCCACTCGTGTGACGATTTACGGCGCTGGTATCGGGGCTGACGTGCTGACCATTGCCGATGCCCAGGGGAACGTGACGGTACCCACCGGCTTCTCTGTTGATTGGACCAATAGCGTCATTACCAACACCACGCTGGAAGCCGTGTCAGACCAGCCAATTGTGCACCGGCTGCACCAGGTGGCCAGCATTAAGCCAGAGGATTTGGAAGATGCCACGGCCGTGGAAACGGCCGCTGTTCAGCTTTTCTGGGCAGGCATTGCCTTTTTGCGAGATCGAACAACAGAACGCCGCCAATTTTACGAAGTAACGTTTATTGGCCAGCCTGGCTACAACTACACCGTTGGTCAGCTGGTGAACCTTGTCTACTCAGAAACCTCCCCAATTGACGCCGCAGGGGCCAGCAACACAACCAGTGTCATTAACGTGAACGATGATTTTGTTGTTCACGAGATCAGCATGCAGGTGCCCAACAGCGGCAAGCACAAGGGGCTGCGCGTTGTCACCATGATTTTGGGGGCTGAGGTCAGCAGTGAGGTGTACGTACGGCCGTTGCCCAATGATGGCGATGTGGTGGTGCAGAAGCTGAAAGAGCATGATGAAGTGCTGCGCCACGCTACGGCACGATATACGCCCACCACCCCTGGTGGCGATGGCACCTACGCCACGGCCGATGCACCCTATCTCGTTTTGAGCAGCACCACCAACTTGACCAACGAACGCCAGTTTGTGGCTGGGGCAGGGTTGGCGGCTACCGATGGCGGGGCAAACAGCACCTACACCGTTAATGCGGTGGCCGCAGACACCAGCCTGACCATCAACGCCAACGATATGCAGGTGCGGTTGGCGTCTCCCAGCGGTTTGCAGGTGTCGTCCGGCCTGCAAATTGCCGACACCGTAGCCGGAGCGGGACTGACCATTAGCAGTAAAGTAATGGCCGTTGGAGCAGGGGATGGAATCGACGTTGCGGCCGATTCTATTGCGGTGGATGTAACTGACATCATTGGTGATGGAATCGTGGAAGCAGCCACCAACAATATTGCCCTGGGCACCCCATCCACGCTGGCCGTCACCACTTCCAATGGCGTTACCGCTACCAGCCACACACATGCCATCACCACCAGCAGCGCCGTTACTGGCACCACTTCGGTGATTCTGGCGACGGACAGTAACGGCCGTGTGCAGGTGCTTGGTTTCGGGGTGGGCACAGCAGCAACGACTGCCAACGGCATCAACATGGCAGATGACGGTTGGATTGGGCTGGGGGCATCTGCTGGGCGTATTGAATTTGATGACCAGACCACAGACATCATCCGCGTGCGTGCGGCCGATTTGCACATGTTCGATGGCACCAATGATACCTTACGCCTGCGCTCTTCGGGGAACGTCGGCACTGAGGCTGATATTTTGGCGCTTGGCGATTTGGGTATCGCGGCCCAAGATGATTTCTGGCTTTATATCGACAGCAACAACGACAGCACGGATGCTGCTGTGCGGTTTGGGCGCAACGCGGAAACCTCTGGCGGTTCCTTTGAGTTTCACACGTTTAATGAAGACAGCAGCGAAGAGTGGCGGAGCGGTGTCACGCACGGCATGACGGCGCTGGCCAGAACAAACACCTTCTTGCAGGTACAGGAAAACCAGACGGATAACGGCGGCGCATTTATTCGCGCCTTGACTGACAGCAGCAACACCGCAGCCGCCATGCGCATCTCTGGACTGATGGGGAATACCCCAGACACGACGGACACCAGTAGCAGCTTTGCGGCCGTAAACATTGAAGGGAGCAAGCAAAGCGGCACAGGCCAGCAAGATTTGGGCAGTACAGAAAATGTATTTGCCGTTCGGAATCGCTTCAGCACACGGTTGCTAGTGAAGGGAAACGGCGATTTGCATGTCACTAACACCAGCCTGACCGCGTTGGACTGGTGGGACGATCTGGCGCTGGTGCGCACCTACGATCTCGTGACTTCTGCTGCCGGTGTGGTGCAGCGCAAGTGGGATCAATTTATTGAATACGGCCGTGAGCACCTGCGTGAAGTTGGGGTATTGCACGGTGACGACTTCTTGAGCGTGCAGGGCATGTTTAAGCTCCACAACGGAGCCATCGTGCAGATTGGCTTCAACCAGCTCGATGATCGCGAAGAAATCAAGGCATTAAAAGAAACCATCAAACATCTGACGGGGCGTATTGCCCTGTTGGAGGCAGGAGGAACCGCATGAACCTAAAAGATCGGAAGAGCGTAGTGGAGGGAAAGAGTGTAGATCTAGGTGGTCGCAGTATAATTAAAAAAAAAAGAAACTAAGTACTGACACTCATACCTACGCAT
>CALKWL010000210.1 GCA_938004235.1 uncultured Gammaproteobacteria bacterium | reverse complement strand
AGATTGACTGACGTGACTGGAGTTCAGACGTGTGCTCTTCCGATCTCAAGCTGAGCCAGAGTTTCAGGCGTCAGGGGATCGTCCGAAGCGCCAAAATCTACCGATTTAGCCGTAATCAACTTAATGCCCGCGCCTGAGCCCACAGACTGATAATTGATGCGAGCGCTGGTTTGCTCATTGTAGGCTTGAGCCCACTTGGAATAGATGGGTTGCGGGAATGTCGCACCTGCGCCTGTGATGACCTCGGCGCGACCCGCTTGAGCATTCAAAACAATAAAAGCAGCAGCGGCTGCAAGAAAAATCGACCGGTAAGCCTTCATATCTCCCCCATATAACTCAGCCAGATTGAAATGAGTTCGTCATTCTGCGCCCCATGGGGACGCAAAGCGCGACCGAACCGGGCTAAGCATCTGTGATGGAGATGTTTTCTTTATTACAACGCATATGGAAAAACCAATGAATGAAATCCAGCCTGGGTAAAAGCTCAACCAAAGCGCAACTTGAAATACAGAATCGTCCCAGCCAGCATCGCCGTGATGGTATTGGCGATAATGATCGGCCATGAGCCGATTAGCAGCCCGTAAATCAGCCACAACACCACGCCGGTGGTGAACATTGAAAACATGCCCAGCGAGAGATCGCGGGCGTGTTTGCTTTTCCAGGTCTGGATAACTTGAGGTACAAAAGCCAACGTGGTGAACGTGGCGGCGACTGAGCCGACCACTTCGATAAGAGTCATGCAGCAACCTGAATGTTGTCGATCAGGCGCGTTTGCCCAAGGCGGGCAGCCGCCAGGACAACCAGGGCTATATCCTCTTCACCAGCTTCACCCAGGTCATCCGCGCGGCGAATGGCGACATAATCCGGACTGAACCCGGCGGCTTGCAAGGCAGCAGCGCCCTCGGCTTGCAAAAACCCGAAGTCACGCTCTCCCGCCCGGAGGCGCGCAGCGACATTTTGCAGCATGGCATACAGCGCAGGCGCACGAGCGCATTCATCCGCACTCAGGTAGGCATTGCGCGAACTCATGGCCAGCCCGTCCGCCTCGCGTGCAGTCGGTTGTGCGACGATCTCAATGGCAAAATCCAGATCTGACACCATGCGCCGGATGATGGTCAGTTGCTGAAAATCCTTCTCACCAAACACAGCCACATCCGGCTGCACCAGATTGAACAGCTTGGCGACAATGGTGGTCACGCCGACAAAATGGCCGGGGCGCGAGGCGCCGCACAACACATCCGACAATCCAGGCACTTCAACCCTTGTAAGCGCCGCCTGTTCACGCGGAAACAGCGTGGCCACGCTGGGCAAAAACAACAGATCGGCGCCGACCGACTCAAGCAGGGCAGCATCCCGCTCAACCTGACGCGGGTAACGGCTGAAGTCTTCGCCCGCACCAAATTGCAGCGGGTTGACAAAAATGCTCACCACCACCGCGTCCGCGTGCTCACGCGCCGTTTTGACCAGCGCAAGATGCCCGTCATGCAAAGCCCCCATGGTCGGCACAAAGGCCACCCGCCCCGCGTTTTTCATGCGCATGTCACGCACGCAGCGGCGCAAATCCGCAGTCTCGTGCACCTGGCGCATCATGCCAAAACCTCAGCCAACGCATTCAGCAAAGTCTGATTCTGCTCCGGCGTACCGATGGTGATACGCAGATACTGCTCAATGCGCGGCTTGTTGAAATGGCGCACGATCACGCCATGCCCGCGCAAGCCCGCGGCAATCTTGGCAGCATCATGCGCAGGGTGGCGGCTGAAAATGAAATTGGCCGTTGAGGGAATCGTCTCAAATCCAAGCGCAGACATGGCCGTCACCAACGCTTCGCGGCAATCGATCACCGCCTGACGGCTTTGCTGGAAATAGGCTTCATCCGCAAACGAAGCTGTCGCACCGACAATCGCCAGACGATCCAGCGGATAAGAATTGAAACTATCCTTGATGCGGATCAACGCCTCGATCAGCTCGGGATGACCCACAGCGAAACCTACACGCAGCCCGGCCAGAGAGCGCGACTTGGACAGCGTTTGCGTCACCAGCAGGTTTGGGAATCGATGTACAAGCGGAATGGCGGATTCGCCACCAAAATCAACATAAGCCTCGTCAATCACCACCACGGAATCCGCATTGGCCGCAAGCAATGCCTCGATCTCACCCAAGGCCAGCGCCCTGCCCGTCGGCGCGTTTGGATTGGGGAAGATGATGCCACCGTTTGGCTGGACATAATCGGCAATACGGATGGAAAAATCATCCGCGAGAGGGATCGTCCGGTAATCAATCTCGTACAGCCCGCAGTAGACCGGATAAAAGCTATAGGTCACATCCGGAAACAGCAGCGGCTGCTCGTGCTTGAACAAGGCCTGAAAAATAAAGGCCAACACCTCATCCGAACCGTTGCCGACAAAGACCTGGTTCACCTGCAAACCGTGGTAATCGGCAATCGCCTTTTTCAACACGGAAGCGTCCGGATCCGGGTACAGGCGCAGGCTATCGCCCACCTCGGCGCGAATGGCCTTCAGCACCTTCGGCGACGGGCCGTAAGGGTTCTCGTTGGTGTTCAGCTTGGTGAGATTGGCAATCTTCGGCTGCTCACCCGGCACATAGATCGGAAGAGCGTCGTGTAGGGAAAGAGTGTCGATCTCGGGGGTCGCCGGA
>CALKWL010000209.1 GCA_938004235.1 uncultured Gammaproteobacteria bacterium | reverse complement strand
ATTGACTGACGTGACTGGAGTTCAGACGTGTGCTCTTCCGATCTTGTGCGAATGAATTCGCACCTACAGTGTCGCTTCACGAGGATTTTTAGCCTCAAAAAAGGATCGTAAACAGGCTCTAAGAATCATTTTACGAACTTGGTCAAGGGGTGCTGGTCGGTGGTGAACAGGCTTTTGGCTCGCTCTCTCCTCGCGGGGAGCGCGCAGCTAGGGGGGCGCAGCCGTTGGGGAGTGGGGTTTTACCTTCCAAAACTTAGGCTTGTGCCAGTGTCTCCCCCCTCTCCCCAACCCTCCCCCGTCAAGGGGGAGGGAGAAAATCCGGGTTTTGCGTAAGTGCTACCTAAATCAAACGCGAGGAGACTCATCCATGCTGCTGCTTGCCATTCTGATTGCCCTGTTTGCTGAACGACTTGCTCCACAGTTGGCTGAGCGTCGTTCGCTGGCGTGGTTTGATGCCTATTCTGAGCTGATTCGAACCCGTGCTTCGGTATCGGGCTGGGTGGCGCTGCTGATTTTGCTGGCACCGTGGGCGGTATTGGCGGTGTTGGCGCAATGCCTGCTGTATGGCGCGCTGTGGGGGTTTCTGGAGCTGGCGTTTGGCGCGGTGGTGCTGTTTTTTGCGCTGCGTCCTGGCAGTGTCGATCCGGCTGTGGATGCCTATGTGGCGGCGCGCGAGAAGGGTGAAGACGCTCAGGCGCGCCATCAGGCGGAGTATCTTCTCGGCGGTTCAGCACCCGGCTCGGTTGAGGAGGAGGTGCGTGCCGTGGCCGATGCCTTGTTGTTGGAGGCCAATGAGCGTTGGGTCGCGCCGATCCTGTGGTTTGTGCTGCTCGGGCCGGTGGGTGCGGTGGTGTATCGCCTGGCGGTGCATGTCGAGGCGCGTGCAGGCGAGGGTGCGCTGTGTGAGGCGGCGCGTTTGTTGCGTGCGGCGATGGACTTTATTCCAGCCTATGTGCTGGCGGCGATGTACACGCTATCGGGCAGTTTTGAAGAGGGTTTGAATGCCTGGCGGCAGCGCGGTCAGGTGTCGGTGGATGCGCCGCATGAAGATGAGGTGCCGGCTGAACCGAAGTGCCGTGCGGAGGAGCTGGAGCAGGCGAATCGCGATGTGCTGCTGCGCGTGGGTCGTGCGGCCTTGCGCACGGAAAATTACAGCGTCACCACCGAAATCAGTGACTCGGGCGACATCGAGGCCGATGCCAGCATCGTACGCGCCGCACGTGGTCTGGTGCTGCGCACCATCATTATCATCGTGGCAATTATTGCTCTGATGACCCTCGGTGATTGGATACATTAAATGCCGCGACTTGATTTTTTGCGCCACGGCGAGCCGGTGGGTGGTTTGCGTTATCGTGGCGACGGCGTGGACGACCCGCTCACGCCAGAGGGGCTTCTGGCCATGTGGCAGGCAGTGGAGGGCGGCACGTCCGCGTGGGATGTGGTCATCACCTCGCCCTTGCAGCGTTGCCGTATTTTTGCTGAAAGCTATGCGGCCAAGGCCGGGTTGCCGCTATGGGTTGAACCGCGTTTGCGCGAGATCGGCCTAGGGGCGTGGGAAGGCTTGAGTCATGCGGAGGTTAAGCGTGATCAGGCCGAGGCCTATGCCGCTTACAAGCGCGACATTGTGCATGGGATGCCGCAGGGCGCGGAGCCGGTGTTGGCGTTTATGGCGCGGGTGCTTGCTGCGCTGGATGAGCTTGCGAGCGCGTTTGTCGGGCAGCGCGTGCTGGTGGTGAGCCATGCGGTGGTGATGCGTGCCGCATTGGCGATTGCGCTGGACGCGCCGCCGCAGTCGCTGAGCCGTATCCGCGTGGATTACGCGAGCTTTTTATCCTTGCGCCGGGCGCATGGGGGCTGGGCGGTCGAAGGTCTGGGGCATCGGTTTTGAAGCCTGATTTAACGCTATTCGTGCCTGGTCTGTGCGCACCGTGGCGCGGCGAGAACCCGCAAGCTTTCCTGCCTGCGCCGCATGTCCCCGCTTTGCTTGATCTGCTGACGCGCGCTGATCGTGCCGCGCAGCCGAGTTTGCCGTTTGAAGATGCGCTGGCGCGGGCGTTTGCCGTCGAAGCAGGCGATCTGCCTTGGGGCGCGTTGGGCTTGTGGGGCGAAACAGGTGAGCGACCGGCGGGCTTTGTGGTGCGCCTTGACCCGGTGCACTTGCGCTTGGGCATGACCGAGGCAATTGTCACGGCGGGCGCGGCCTTGCCATTGTCGCTGGCGGAAGCGCAGGAGCTGGCGCGGTCGCTGGAAGCGCACTTTGTCGATCGTGGCTGGACTATCGTGGTGGCCGCGCCGCAGTGTTGGTATGTATGTGTACCGGACCCAGTTGAGCTTGAGACCACGCCCTTGTCCCAAGCCCTGGGGCATGATGCCGGGGTGCTCAAACCGCAGGGTAGGGACGCACGGCACTGGCTGGCCGATGTCAATGAGGCGCAGATGCTGCTATTCGCGCACCCCGTGAATGCGGCGCGTGAGGCGCGGGGCTTGCCGACGGTGAATAGTCTGTGGCCTTGGGGGGCGGGCGCTTTGCCCCCCTCTCCCCTTGCGGGGAGAGCGAAGCGAGGGGGGCGAAGCCGGCTGGGGGAGAGGGGGGAGAGCCTTGGAGCGGAAGATCGGAAGAGCACACGTCTGAACTCCAGTCACGTCAGTCAATCT
>CALKWL010000208.1 GCA_938004235.1 uncultured Gammaproteobacteria bacterium | reverse complement strand
CATCGGCGGTCCGCAGGGGAAACCAAGGTGGCTCTGCTGGTATTCGACGGGCTGGCCTTCGACCAGTGGGTGCAAATCCGCGAGCGCCTGATCGCCACCACGAAACGTTTCGCGTTCGACGAGGGAACCGCGTTTGCATGGCTGCCGACTGTGACATCGGTGTCGCGCCAAGCGCTTTTCTCCGGCCTGAAACCGCGCGAGTTCGACGACTCCATCGACAGGACGGACAAGGAGGAATCCTTGTGGAAGACGTTCTGGCAGAACGAAGGCGTCAACTCGAATGAGGTGATGTATCGACGTGCGCTGCGTCAGACCCATCAGCTCGACGCACTGGAAGCGGATTTGATCGACCGGCGCCCGAAGGTGGTGGGCCTGGTCATCGATGAGGTGGACGATCGGCTCCACAAGGAGCGGTCCAAGAAGGACGTGGCGATGTGGATCGGCAACTGGCTGACGACCGGTTTCGTCGATCGGCTGTTCTCGCTGCTGCTGGACAAGGGTTACAACATCTATCTCACGGCGGACCACGGCAATGTGGAGTCCACCGGCGTTGGCAGACCCAACCAGGGCGTGATTGCCGAGACGCGCGGAGAGCGTGTTCGGGTCTACCGGAGTGAGCCATTGCTGGCCGATTCCGCTGCGGCCTATCCCACCACAGTCAGGTTGGGCATCGCTGGACTGCCCGCGAACTTCATGCCCCTATTCGCAGGCGGACGAACCGCCTTTGTGCCGGAGGGCGAGCAGGTGGTGGTCCACGGCGGGGTGTCGGTCGAAGAGTTGATCGTGCCCTTTGTGAAAGTCAGTTATGTGATTGGTACCGAATGAATTCATCAGCCCCTCAAATCGGCTTTGATCGGTTCATTCAGCTTGAATGGGTCGCCGCTGTGCTTGCTGTTCGCAATGGCACTGCTTCCCTCGATGAATTGCATGCGCTACTGAAGTCGTCCGGCCTAGGAAAAGAGGCCCTTGCGAAAACGATTACGAAACTAAATGGTCTTGGACTTCAGCCCCGGCGGGATCTCGCTGCCTTCGTCGATCGAGGGCGATCGGTCATTCATGATCAAGCCGGGACCGACGAGGTTGCCGCTTATGGCTGGGCTGTATCCGTTGCCACGTATCCATTCTTCGGCAAAGTTGCTGAGCTGGTTGGCCGTCTGACATTGCTCCAAGGGGATTGCTCAATCGCTGAGATCCATCGGCGCATGAGCGAAGTGTACGGAGATCGTGAAGTCACCAAACGTGCGACACAGGCGGTTCTGCAAACTCAGTCGAACTGGGGCGCAGTGGAACGCGTGGATAAGAGCAAGCGCCTCGTTCGCTTGGCTGCGACGACCATCGACAACGACGAGCTCACCGCATGGCTGATCGAGGCCGCTGTGCGCTACTCCGGAAAGCCTCTTTCCGTGCCCAACCTGCAGTCGCTGCCGGTGCTGTTCCCGTTCGCCCTGACGCGCCCGCTGGCCTATGTGGTGTCGAACAGCCCGAACCTGAGCCTCCGGTCGGAAGGTCCGAGTAACCAGTTCGTCGCTTTGCGCAGCACGATTTGAGAACGGAATTTGGGCGATGACGGAATCGAATCCATCACCTGGCGAGGAGCCGAACAAAAAATCGCTGAAGCTGCTGCTTCGATCGAAGCCTGTCGCCGAGGTTGAGACGTCGGCTGGCCGCATCTACATTTACCCGATTCGAGTACGAGATATGACCGATTTCGGAAAGCTGGAGCCTGCGGATGCTGTCACTCAGATCAGGAACTTCCTAACCAGTATTGCCAGCCTGACCGTGGAATCTGATGAGGCTCCGGAGCGTATTTCTCTCAATTCAGAGATCGCGAAAGGGCTTTCGGACGAGGAGATCGAGCAGATTGCCGAAGCCCATGTGCAATCGTCAGAGTGGCAGACGGCTAGCGAAGGCTCGCAGGAACGCAAGCCTGTTGTGCGGGAAGCAGGAGAAGCGGCGTCGGCCTATCTGATCCGATTGATCAAAGCCGAGGTCGAGGATTACCAACAGAGCGCGAAGCGACTGCACGACAAGATGCTCGGTTCGACCCAAAGTCTTTTCGATCAAGTTCGCAAGAGCACGTCTGCTTTGGGGGCGACCTTGAGTACTTACGAGGAACTCACGAAGTTCGCAAAGCCAGCACCATTGGAAATACAACCTATTCGCATAGATCGTTTTGATGCTGTGAACGATCTGATGGCGCGGCAAGCACGTGAACGTGCGGAAGAACGCGCAGAAGAACTGGAATTGACTCGCCTGACTGGTCAGATGACCGCCGAGTCCGCCAAAACCCTCAAGGATTTGGCGGAAGCCGCGACGACTCTGATGGAACAACTCGACGAGCGCGACCGCAAGGCAGACAAGTCCACACGCAAGCAGATCACCGTCGCGGTGTGGTCAGTTGGCATCTCGGCGGTATTGGCTTTGCTCGCCTTGATCGTCTCGGGATTCGCTTACATCCAAGACCGGGACAACAGCTCCTCCGGCGATCAGTGGCAAGCGAAACTGCTGAACGCCATCGAGCAAGGGGATCAGCAGCGTTCCGCCGTTGAACTGGAGAATCAGGCGCTTCGGGAACATGTGAATTTGCTGGATTCCCGCATCGCGGATCTGGAAGCGGCTAAACGAGTGGCTGCTGATGCCAACAAGGAGGCTTTG
>CALKWL010000207.1 GCA_938004235.1 uncultured Gammaproteobacteria bacterium | reverse complement strand
AGATTGACTGACGTGACTGGAGTTCAGACGTGTGCTCTTCCGATCTAAGATGTGGGACAACCCGAAGGCTCCCTGGATTTTCCCGACCGGCGCTTTTGAGGATTGGGTTTTGAGCGAAAGAAGCAAAGGGCGTCCAAAGAACGAATGAAACGGTGCTTGACATCGTTTTATTTTTCGCTATAATTGTTAGTATACTAACAATATTCGGCAAAAAGAAAGTGCCCGAAACTTTGGACGGTCAGGGCACTTTCAAAAGCAACCAGTGAGGTCACTACGATGTCAATCGTAATCAATCCCCAATCCCCCGTCAACATCCTGATCCAACTCACCGACGGCGATGCCGTGTACGATACCGTCAACATCCACATTGGCGACCTGGGTCAGCTCAACGAAGTCGCCCAGCGTGAAACCGATGGCGAGTTGTGGTGGGAGCCAGTCACCAAACTACCCCACACCAAAGAATCTCAGGCCGTAACGGCCGTATTAAGCGCCCTATCGCAAGGCAAGAAACTGGATGAATGCGACCCGCACCAGCTTTGGTATTTGCACGGGTGGTTGGAAGATGCCACCGAAGCAGCCGATGGTTTGTTCCGGCAGGTGGAAGAGGTTCTGCGCCGGTTGAAGTTTGTGCCGTCTGGGCAGTTCTACGACGGCAACAGCATGTTGTATGGAGTGTGACCTGATACGGCCGTTGGCCCATATGCTGAACGGCCGTATCCCAAATGCGTGCGCATCTGGACCCCTGGCGCGCGAGTAGGCCGTCTGACCCATCACCGTTAGACGGCCGTCCTTTGTAAATGTGGGCGTTACTGAGCAGCCGGACACCCACATCAGGCAGAGCGGTAGCTACCAAATGCCGCTCTGCCGTCCCTTAAATCTTATGATACTTGCACATAAAACACGATTAAATCCAACACCAGAACAAGAAGAATATTTCCGCAAGGCCGTAGGCACTGTGCGCTTTGCCTTCAATTGGGGGCTGGCTCGGTGGCAGGAATTGTACGAGGCCGGGGAACGACCGTCATCCCACGCACTGAACAAGGAATTTACCGCCATCAAGCGCGAACAATTCCCCTGGACGCAAGATGTAAGTGTTTGGTGTATTACGTATGGGTTTAGGAGGTTGGACTACGCCTTTAGGAACTTCTTCCGGCGCGTCGAGAATGGGGAGACGCCTGGTTATCCAAAATTCAAATCACGCAAAAATCCCCGTCAATCTTTCTATGTAGCCAATTCGACAATAAAACTTGATGGCAATTACTTCAGAGTGCCAAAGCTTGGCTCCTGGGTCAACATGGCCGAACCGCTGCGCTTCAATGGGAAGATCGTGTCAGCCATCATCTCCACAAATGGGCGACACTGGTACATCTCCATTGCCGTGGCGATGGATGTTGAACAAGAGTCACAACCAGGAACGGGCGTTGGATTGGACTTTGGTATAAAGGAACTTGTTGTTGGACATGATGAAAACGGCCGTACCTTCACCAAGGCCAATGGAAACCACCATAAAGTAGAGTTTCGTAAACTTCGCCGCCTAAACCGCGAATTGTCCCGACGGCAGCAGGGTAGTAGCGGTTGGCTAAGAACCAAAGCCAAGTTGAATAAGCTGCATGGCAAAATCAAACACCGCCGCCTGGACGCCGCGCACAAGCTGACCACAGAGATCGCCCAAACCTACAAAGTGATTTGTGTTGAGAACTTGAATGTGTCCGGCATGATGAAGAATCGTCGCCTTTCCCGCGCCATTGCTGATGTGGGGT
The DNA here is from genome assembly GCA_938004235.1 of uncultured Gammaproteobacteria bacterium. GTDB lineage: Bacteria > Pseudomonadota > Gammaproteobacteria > Halothiobacillales > Halothiobacillaceae > Thiofaba. The sequence continues at coordinate 110 of CALKWL010000207.1, read as the reverse complement.
GGGACGAGTTGGTTAGGCAGCTTGAGTACAAAGCGAAAATCAACGGTGGGGTGGTGGTTAAGGTGGGGCGTTTCTTTGCTTCTAGCCAAACGTGTTCGGCTTGCGGGGTA
>CALKWL010000206.1 GCA_938004235.1 uncultured Gammaproteobacteria bacterium | reverse complement strand
CGGCGATTTGAAAACCGGCCCAACCGGCACGGAGGACGATCCTGTTCATAGTGTTGGCATGACAGTAGAGGAGTGGAAGCAAAAAGCGGCTGAGCGCCGGCAGCAGGCAGCAGAAACGGCAGCCTTGTTTGAAGACGACGATACCGATGTGGACACCGAAAACTGAACGCTGCGCCTTTCTGGTCGAGAACTTAGATCTACCAGAGGCGGCGCAGTTTGACGGGGCGCGCTGGGAATATTTCCAGCTGTCCCATCTTCAAGATGACAGTACCTTTAGAACCGAAGTCAAATCTCGGCAAATAGCATGGTCTTTTTTAAGCGCAGCTGAAGCCGTGGCCGATGGCATCCTGGAAGGTGCGAGTAGTGTCTTTGTTTCTATCAATCTCGACGAGGCGAAAGAAAAAATCCGCTACGCGCACAACGTCCGGCATGCCTTGCCGCGTGCCCTGCGCCCCAAGCTCCTCAACGACAACAAACAGGAGCGGGAGTTTGATAACGGCGCCAGGCTCATCTCTCTCCCCTCAACTGCCCCACGCGGCAAAGCCCAAATGAACGTTTACCTGGACGAATTCGCCCACGTGCGCGACGACAAGGTGAGTTACACCGCCGCCTTACCCATGATGACCAAAGGCAACGGGCGGCTGCGCATGGCCAGCAGCCCGATGGGCGGCAGTGGCCGTTTCTGGGAAGTGCATACCCAATCCTTGCAGCCCTTTCCCGGCTACACGCGCAAATCGACGCCGTGGTGGGAAGTGCAGGCGTTTTGCCGCAACGTGAAGGTGGCCAGGCGCATGGCCCCTACCCTCACCACCTTTGAACGGGTAGAGATGTTTGGCAATGACCGCATCAAGGCGCTCTATGCCAACATGCCGGAAGAGGATTTTCAGCAAGAGTACGAATGCAAGTTTGTTGATGAGTCCACCGCCTGGATCACCTGGGATGAAATCAAGGCCAACCAGGCCGCCCACGTCGGCCCGGCGATTATGGCGGAAGCCAAAGACAGCATTATTGACCGCGCCTTGGAAGCCGTTGGCGAGCTGGCCGACCTGGTGGGCAAACAAGCCGTCGAGTTGGTCTTTGGCGCGGGCTACGACGTCGGCCGCACGCGCAATACCTCGGAGTTGTACCTGGTTGGGGTCTCGACGTTAAAAAGCTATCCGCTGCGATTGGCCATCAGCCTGGATAACTGCGATTTTGACAGCCAATTCGAGGTTATCAGCTACGCGCTGACGAAGCTGCCCATCATGGGCTTGCTGATTGACCATAACGGCATCGGGCGCAATCTGGCAGAGAATGCCGAGCGGGATTTCCCAGGCAAGGCCGCCGGCGTCGATTTTACTAATCAGAGCAAGGCGCTGTGGGCGACTGATGGCAAGATGCTTTTCCAGCAGCGCCGGGCACCGATTCCGACCGATAAAGATTTGTCCTACCAGATTCACAGCATCAAGCGGAAAGTGACCGCGGCAAAGAACCTGGTCTTTGATACCGAACGCAATGAAAAGCACCATGCCGACAAGTTCTGGTCCTTAATGTTGGCCTTGTCCGTGGCCACTATCGTCGAGGCGCCGCAATCCGGAGCGGGCGTCGTTGTTGACGAAGAAGAGGTGACGATCTCACCGTATTAGCGAGGTAAACGAATGGCAACAATAACCGAATCCATTGCCGACCGGCTCACCGGCGGCAAACTATCCAACCTTCAGGAAACGGCCGTTTCCCAAAGCAACCAGATTTTCCAGCTCACCGAATCCCTGCAACGGCTGGAGCAAGTGCTGTACAGCGCCGAGTGGCGGATGCTTTCCATGCAGGCCGATCAGGAGTTTACCCGCCCGGGCCTGCGGCAAATCACAGAGCTGGCGCGCATCATGCGTCTGAAGAACCCCGTTATCAAGCGTGGGGTGAAGATTCAGCGGCTTTACGTATGGGCACAGGGCGTCAACATTTCGGCCGTCGAGCCAGAAATCAACGACGTGGTGCAGGCGTTCCTCGACGATGAGCGCAACAAGGCGGAGCTAACCAGCCACCAGGCGCGGGGCGAACGGGAAACAGACCTGCAGCAGGATGGCAACCTGCTTTTCCGCTTCCATGTGAACGAAATAAACGGCCGTATCCGCATTAGCAGCATAGACCCGCAGGAAATCGACGACATCATTTGTAATCCGGAGGACAAGCGCGAGCCCTGGTTCTATCGCCGCTCCTGGGTGCAAAAGAAGCTCGACGGCAGCACCAAGCAGCATATTGTTTATTAC
>CALKWL010000205.1 GCA_938004235.1 uncultured Gammaproteobacteria bacterium | reverse complement strand
AACGGCGCAGATCGGCGTCAAAGATTTCAACAGGCTGCGCCGCCTTGCGCAGATTGGGATGCGGGTAGAGAAGAATGGGCAGGCAGGCCATAAGCGGGCAATATCCTCAAAAACAGGTCAATCACGGTAGATGTGCATTGTGCGCAGCATTGCGGCGTTGTTTCAATGTCAGCACATTGTCGCCTGATGGACTGAATATGTATTAGAGTTACGAAGCTGTTGAAAATTCGACTTTGCACGCGCTTGATGAGGATGTGCCGCAAAACAGACGGTTATATGCTATCAAGTGGGGAACACACCTGCGCCAGATGGAATCACTATGCACAACACGACTCATCGCCCGAAGAACGCCAGACTTGCAACGCTGCAATGGGGGCTGCTCGCGCTTCCGCTGCTGATCTCAGCCTGTGCAAGCACACCGGAAACGGCTGTCGAACCCGCAGAGACAACGGCCGCCGCCCCCGTAGCGCCAGCCGCCAAGCCGGTCGCCCGCGAGACGCCTTTCCGCAAGCAGGCGCCTATGATTTACACCGTGCAGAAAGGCGATACGCTGTGGGGCTTGGCGCAGAAGTTCCTCAAGAACCCTGCCGACTGGCGCAAAATTTGGCACGCCAACCCGCAAGTGCGCAATCCCAATCTGATTTTCCCCGGTGACCAGTTGGAAATCGTCACCATTAACGGCGAGCCGCGTCTGACCAAGCGACTGAGCCCGCATGTGCGCATTTCACCCCTGGACAAAGCGATTCCCACCCTGCCCTATGATGCGCTCAAAGGCTTCCTTGCCTACCCGCAAATTATCGAAGTGCCCGTGCTCAACGATACGCCGCGCATTCTTGGCTCCGTCTCCGACCGCCTGGTGATGGGCGCGGGCGACCGGGTGTATGCCTCTGGCTCGTTCAAGCCGGACGAACTGCTGGCTGTGGTGCGTCCGCACGCCACCCTGTTCGACCCGGTCAACGGCGAAGCCTTGGGCTATGAAGTGGAAGGCTTGGGCGTTGCCAAGGTGCAGATCAACGATGACCCTGCCACCCTGACTCTGATGAAAGCCAACAAGGAGGTTCGTCAGAACGACCGCTTGGCCGCCATTCCGCCCGTGCTGTCGAGTGACTTGGAGCTTCTGCCGCTGCGCGCCGATCTTGGCTCCGAAGTCATTTCCCTGCCGGAACGAATTACCAGCGCCGTGCAGTGGCAGATCGTAGCCATCAATGTGGGCAAGCGCGAGGGCGTCGCGCCCGGGCAAGTGTTGCGCATTTTCACCCGCAGCAAAGATGTTTCCGTGGATACGACGCCGATCGTTGACTGGCGCGCCGTACAGGCGGCATCCCCCTTCCCGCCTAATGAAGGTAAGCCGTCTGTCGTGGCGCTGTCCAGCAGCGAGAGCTTTGCCTTGCCGCCCAAGCCGATCGGCGATGCTGTGGTGTTCCTGACCTATGAGCGCATCAGCTACGCCCTGGTCACGCAGAATACCCGCCCTGTGCGCATCGGCGACTGCATGGCGGCCAGCGCAGAGTTGTGCTGGCAAGAGCAGAAGCCCGCCGAGGTGACAAGCGAACCCGATCAAGCCCAGTAAGCAGACCCACTAGATTCGGGCTCATCGTGCAGTCGCTGCGCGCTTGGTTGACGTTACTGCATACGCCGGGGCTGGGCTCCCGGCGTTTTTTGCATCTGTGGGCACGGCGCCCCGATATCCACAGTCTGCTGAATGCGCCTGCTTCCCTGTGGCGCGAGGCAGGATTAAGCGCCCAAGGTATTGAGGCCTTGCGCCAGCCGGATGAAGCGCGCCTTGATAACACCCTGGCCTGGCTGACAGCTGAGCCCGGGCGGCATGTATTGACCTATGACGATGCGCGCTATCCCCCCTCGCTGCGCGAACTGAGCGATCCGCCCCTGCTGCTGTTCGCCTTGGGCAACATTGATCTTTTGCACCACCCAAGCCTTGCGATCGTCGGTACGCGCCACCCCACGCCGGGCGGCGCGCAAAACGCGCGCGCCTTTGCGCGCGACCTGGCCGGACGCGGCGTGTGCATTGCCAGCGGTTTGGCGCAGGGTATTGACGCAGCCGCCCATCACGGCGCGCTCGATGCGCAGGGCTATACGCTGGCGGTGGTAGGCACGGGTGTTGATCGGGTTTATCCCGCTCAACACCGCGAGCTTGCCCATGCCATCGTCAACCATGCCGGCCTGATTGTCAGCGAGCTGGCGCTTGGCACGCCGCCGCAGCCCGGGCATTTTCCGCGCCGCAACCGCATTCTGGCCGCGTTAAGTCTGGGCGCCCTCGTGGTCGAAGCCGCGCCGCAAAGCGGCTCGCTGATTACTGCCCGCCTGGCCGGCGAGCTTGGACGCGAGGTTTTCGCCATTCCCGGTTCGATCCATAATCCCATGGCGCGAGGTTGCCACCGTTTGATTCGTGAAGGCGCCAAACTGGTCGAGTCCAGCGCCGATATTCTTGAAGAACTGGCGGGACGGCTGCACATTTCGCCGCCGCGCCCCGATCCGATGGAAAATACAGCCGAAGCCGCCCCCGCCGCAGATCTGCCCGCAGATCACGCGCGCCTGTTGGACGCCATGGGCTTTGATCCGGTCAGTGTGGATACCTTGGTGGAGCGCAGCGGATTGACCGCAGCAGAGGTTTCCTCCATCCTGCTGATCGTTCAGCTGCAAGGCCGCGTCAGCCCGCTTGCGGGCGGCCTGTATGCCCGCCTCCCCCCAAGTAGATGCTGATTTATTCCATCCATGGAATAAATCAGCTCGCTTATCGCGGTACACGCCCGCGGTAAGCTCTCACGATCAAAGACTTCCGTCTTTGATCGTGTTGGGGCATCCTGCCCCAGGCGGGAAACGCTGAATAAATCAGCGTTTCCCTGAAATTTTAATTGATTGATTCCTGCGCATGAAAGAAAACGTCCTTGATGTCCTGTTGTACCTGTTTGAGTACTACATGGCCGACAACCCCGGTCAACCGCTCAACGAAGACCGCGACGCGCTCGAATCCCGCCTGGTTGAGGCTGGTTTTATCACCGCAGAAATCCGCAAGGCCTTTAGCTGGATGGATACGCTGTGGCAGCGTCGCAGCTTTACGCCCATGGGTATGCCGCAGGCGCGCGCCGAGTTGCCGGGAGGTGTGTCGGCGGAGTCGTTGCACGAAGCCCTGATTGCGCAACCCGCCCGCTTGCCCAGCATTCGGCTTTATGTCGGCGAAGAACTCACGCGCCTGGATGCTGACTGCCGCGGCTTCCTGCTGTTTCTGGAGAGCGTCGGCATTCTCAGCCCGGTCAATCGTGAATTGGTGATTGAGCGCGTGCTGGCGTTGCCGGAAGAGGAGCTGGATGTCGAGCGCCTCAAGTGGCTGGTGCTCTTGGTACTGTTCAGCCAGCCGGGTGAGGAAGAAGCCTATGCCTGGATGGAAGAATTGATTTACGACAATCTCACCGGGTACATGCACTGATGAGCAAGCATCTCGTCGTCGTCGAGTCGCCCGCCAAGGCGAAAACGATCAAAAAATACCTGGGCAACGATTTTGAAGTCGTGGCCTCATATGGTCATGTGCGTGATTTGGTGCCCAAAGAGGGCGCGGTTGACCCAGCACACGACTTCGCCATGCGTTACGAGGTGATCGATCGCAACGCCAAGCACGTAGACGCGATTAAAAAGCTGCTCGCCAAGGCCGACGATATTTACCTCGCGCCTGACCCGGATCGCGAAGGCGAAGCGATTGCCTGGCATCTGGCCGAAATTCTGCGTGATGATCCAAAGCTGGCGCAGAAGCCCCTGCATCGCGTCACCTTCAACGAAATCACCCCGCGCGCGGTCAAGGACGCCATCGCCGCACCGCGCGGCATCGCCATGGATCTGGTCAATGCACAACAGGCGCGACGTGCGTTGGATTACCTGGTGGGCTTCAATCTCTCGCCGCTGCTGTGGCGCAAGATTCAGCCGGGTCTGTCCGCCGGGCGTGTACAAAGCCCGGCGCTGCGCCTGATTGTCGAGCGTGAGGAAGAAATCGAAGCCTTCACGGCGCGCGAATACTGGACACTGGAAGCCCGCGTCGCCCATGCGGGCGTGGCTTTCGCCGCACGCCTGACCCAGCTTGACGGCGACAAGATCGAGCAATTTTCGATCACCGATGAAACGGCGGCCGAACGCGCGCGCAGCAAACTCATCAAGGCCGCCGGCGGAACGCTTCAAGTCAAAACCGTCGAGCGCAAACAGCGCAAGCGCTACCCCTCGCCGCCATTCACCACATCAACCCTGCAACAGGAGGCCGTGCGCAAGCTTGGTTTTTCCGCCAAGCGTGCCATGAGCACGGCGCAGCAGTTGTACGAAGGCATTGCACTGGGCGAACAGGGCAGCGTCGGCCTGATTACCTACATGCGTACCGACTCGGTCAACCTCTCCGACGATGCACTGACGGATCTGCGTAAACTCATCGACGAACGCTTTGGCCAGGATCACCTGCCCGAAGCGCCCATTCGCTACAAAACCAAGGCCAAGAATGCGCAGGAAGCGCATGAAGCCATTCGCCCGACGTCGGTCTTTAACGCGCCGGAAAAGGTCAAGGCCTTCCTGAACAATGACCAGTTCCGCCTGTATGAAATGATCTGGAAGCGTACCGTCGCCTGCCAGATGATTCACGCAACCCTGGATACCGTGAGTGTTGATCTGACGGCCAATGCCGCGGGTGTGTTCCGCGCGACCGGTTCGACCATTCGCGACCCCGGCTTCATGCGCGTGTACCGCGAGGATATTGACGAGCCCACGGACGACGACGACGAACGCCGCCTGCCGCCCATGGAGGAAGGCGACATCATCCAGCTGGCTGACATTGCCGCCGACCAGCACTTCACTGAGCCGCCGCCGCGCTACTCGGAAGCCAGTCTGGTGAAAACGCTGGAAGAGTACGGTATTGGTCGTCCCTCGACCTACGCCAGCATCATCTCCACCCTGCAAGACCGCGAATACGTGCTGCTGGATGCGCGCCGCTTCAAGCCCACCGACACCGGACGCATCGTCAGCCATTTTCTTACCGACCACTTCACCCAGTATGTCGACCTGGGCTTTACCGCCGCGCTGGAAGACCAGTTGGACGCGATTTCACGCGGCGAGGAAGACTGGATCCCGGTCATGCACGACTTCTGGAACCCGTTCAAAAGCCGGGTGGCCGATGTCGCCGAAAACGTCAGCCGTCAAGACGTGGCGCAGGCGCGTGAGCTTGGTCTTGACCCGGTCAGCGGCAAACCGGTGTCGGTACGTCTGGGGCGTTTCGGGCCATTCGCCCAGATCGGCGCCAAGGAAGACGAAGACAAACCTCGCTTTGCCTCACTGCGCGCCGGGCAAAGCATTGCCACTATCAGTCTGGATGAGGCTCTGGCGCTTTTTACCCTGCCGCGCGACCTGGGGCAGTTGCCCACGGGCGAACCGGTGCAGGTGAGCATTGGCCGCTTCGGACCGTATGTAAAATACGGCAAAAGCTACGTCTCGCTGGCCAAGACCGACGACCCCTACACCGTGACACTGGAGCGCGCCCTGGAGCTGATCGAAGCCAAACAGCTGGCCGAGGCCAACCGTGTTATCCAGGTATTCGCCTCCGGCATCCAGGTTTTGAACGGGCGTTACGGCCCCTACATCACCGATGGAGAAAAGAATGCGCGCATTCCCAAGGACAGCGACCCGAAAAACCTGAGCGAACTTGAGTGTATTGAGTTGCTTGCCAAGGCCAAGGCGCCTCCGCCAAAGAAGGCGACAGGCAAGGCGGCGGCTAAAACTGCCGCGAAGAAGCCCGCTGCCGCAAAAGCGAGCGGCAAGACCGAGGCCAACGACGAAGTCAGCCCGCCCAAGACCACGCGTAAAAAGGCGGCGACCTCGGCTGAAGGGGTGGACACGCCCCCCGCAAAAGCGCGGGCAAGCCGCGCCAAGGCCGCCGCACCCGAGACCGACGCGCCTGCACCCAAGCCCGCCGCCCGGCGCAAAAAGACCACAATCTGAGTTGGGCTCATGCGTTCGGCTGAGGTTGCGACCATTTCCCCCTGGCAGCTGCGCCGTGCGGCGCATTGGCTGCGGCGCGGAGGTCTCGTGGCCTACCCCACCGAAGCGGTGTTCGGCCTGGGCTGCGACCCGCGTCATGCGACGGCGCTCCGCCGCCTGCTGCAACTCAAGCAGCGCAACTGGCGCAAGGGGTTGATTCTGATTGCCAGTGAGCCCACCCAGTTGGAACCTTATCTGGAGCCGCAGCCCGCCGAGGTACAGGCCAAGGCGCTCGCGAGCTGGCCCGGAGCAACCACTTGGCTGTGGCCGGCAAGACCTTCGGTCTCGCCCCTGTTGCGCGGCCAGCACCGCACCCTGGCGGTACGCATCCCGGCGCACCCTCTGGCGCGCGCCTTGTGCCGCGCCCTGGGGCATCCCCTGGTGTCCACCAGCGCCAATCGTGCGGGTCAGCACCCGGCTCGCTCGGCGCTGGAAGTGCGGCGCAAGCTTGGCGCGACGCCAGTGTTAATCCTGCCTGGCGAAGTCAACTGGCACGCACGCCCCAGTCGGATTGTCGATTTGCTGACTCAACGCTCGGTACGGAGTTAATACCATCATGGGCATAACCCGTTTCTTGTGCCGCCGTGGTTTTGATACGCTTTTGAGCGGATTCGCGCTGTGCACGGCGCTTGCACTTGCCCCGCCTGTTTACGCCGATCCCGCTGCCCCAGCACAACCGACGGTGGCGCCCGCCGCTTCACCCGAGCTGGAACAGGCCAAGAAACGCCTGAAGGCGGCGCAACAGCGCATCCAAAACGCCGAAGAGCTGCTTCGATCCGGCAGCGCTACGCTCGCGAATATCAGACAGCAGATTGATACCCCCTCCCCCCGCCTGGATTTGGACGGGATGGACGTTGCAACGCTGGAATCCCTGCATCAGAACGCCGTGCTGGCCGAACAGGATGCGCAGAGGGAGGTGCAACAGCGCAGCGCCGCCCTACGCGCCGTGGAAACCCGCAATGCCAACCCGCCTCCCCCGTCGCTCCCCAAGCCTGAGACTGCAGGCGCGCCGGAGCAGATGGAGCTGGCCGATACCCTGTCTGCGGCGATCAAAGCTGAAAACGAAGCCTACACGCTGGAGCTTAACAGCCAGCCGATCGCGGTACAGCTTGCACGCGCCCAGCTGGAACTCGCCGAGCGCAGACTGAGCGATGCTCAAGCCCGATTGCAAGTACTGGATCAACACCTGGATGCCGCGCGTCTGAGCGCAGCGCGCGCTACATTGCAAGAGGCGCCGACAGGTGACCTGTACGCCGCCTATCCCGAACTGCAACATCTGGCGCAAAGCAATGAAGAGCTGGCGCAAACCCTGGTCAAGCTGACCGAACGCCTGACGCAGCTGACTGGGGAGCGTGAGCGCATTAGTCAGCAAACGGCAGACATGAACACCGACATGGACGCACTGGTGCGTCAGCTGGATCAGTTCGGCTTTGGCCCCATCATGGGCAGGCTTTTGCTGGAAAAGCGCGCCAACCTGCCGAGCGCCGCCAGCCTGAAACGCCAGAGCCAGGATAACCGCGCCGTGCTTGAAACCCTGCAAAGCGTGGGGATGAAGGTCAGCCAGGAACAGCACACCCTGCGCGATCCTGAAGCATTTCTGCGCGAACTCATGCAGACGCATCAGGATACCGAGCCGGAGGTGTTGCGCCTGGATGCGGAAAAATTGTTACAGAGCCGTCAGAAAATTTTTTCCTCTTTGGAGGCGCTTAAATCACCCATCCTGCAAGCCATTGCCGGACTGGAGTTTGCGCTGGAAGAGCAACGGCGCGTCGTCGACGCCTACAGGGATTTCATCGCCAAAAACCTGCTCTGGCTGCCGAATGACCGTCCCTTGTGGGGACAGGCTCTGGGCGAACACTGGAACAGCATGGTCATGACGCTTCAGCAGATCGGCATCGCAACGCTTTTCGCTGCGCTGGCGCAGAACCTGGCCGCCTACCCGCTGCAAGCCGCGCTGTTTATGGCGCTGGTGCTGCTATTGCTGGTACTGCGCCCGCGCTTGAATACGCGCCTGCAACTCATCGTGGATGACTCCCTTAATCCGGCCTTTAAAGTCTGGAGCAATGCTGCGCACAGCCTCATGCTCGTGTTGCTGCTGGCCTTGCCCGCGCCGCTTTTAGCATTTGGGCTGAGTCTGTTGCTGAATGCCGCGAACCAGCCCGTTCAGGCGATGGTCGCCGCCAATTTGAGCGACATGGCCGCCGTGTGGCTCAATGCCACGCTGTTTTTGATTCTGGTGCGCCCCAACGGCGTCGCTGAAAAAATGTTCGCATGGAATCCGCGCAGCCTGATTTCCCTACGTGCGGCATTGCGCACATTCATTTATCTGCTCATTCCGCTGGATCTGCTGACGTCCGTGTATCTGGGGCTGGCCAACATGCAGCGCGACGACAGCGGCACAGGCAGCGGCGGCGGACAACTGCTGCTGGTGCTGTTGCTGCTGTTGCTGACCTTTATTCTTGGACGTCTGTTGCGCCCGCACGGCGCATTCATCAAAAGCTGGCGCGCAACCCACCCGGCGCACTGGCTGAGCCGCCACGCCACTCTGATTTTCATGCTGGCTTTGGGCTTGCCCCTGTTTTTTGCCGGCATGGCCGCCGACGGTTACACCTACAGCGCGGGCGTGCTTACCCAAACCTTTGCTTCAACGCTATGGGCGATGCTGGCCTTAACCCTGTTGAACGGCTTTGCCAACATGAGCTTGCAGCGCGCCTATCGACGCCTTGCCCAGCAACGCCGCCAGCGTGAGCAAACGCTTTCCGCCGCGGAAGACGACGCGCAAATCAGCCCGCTGGATATGGAGATTGTCGCGCGGCAAAGCCGCAGGCTGCTGGATTTCAGCCTGCACCTGCTGTTCGGTTTTGCGCTGTATTTTATCTGGGCACCCGTTCTGCCGGCGTTCAGCCTGCTGGATCAGATCAACCTGTGGAATGTGCACCAGGTCATCAACGGCAACACCATCAGCAGCGCCGTCAGCCTGGGGGATGCGCTGTTCACGGGCGTGGTCGTGGCGGCCTTGTGGGTGGCCTCGCGCAACCTTCCAGGGTTGATGGAAATCATGCTGGAGCAATGGACGACGCACGAGGCCGGCACGCGCTATGCCATCACCACCATCGTGCGCTACATCATCATCTCGGCGGGCATCGTGATCCTGCTTGGCGGGCTGGGCGTGCAGTGGTCGCAGCTGCAATGGCTGGTCGCCGCGCTGGGCGTGGGTCTGGGCTTCGGCTTGCAGGAAATTTTCGCCAACTTCATCTCCGGCATCATCATCCTGCTGGAGCGCCCGGTGCGCGTGGGCGATATGGTGACCATCGGCACGCAGACCGGAACCATCCGCCGCGTCCACATGCGCGCGACCATCCTCGAAGACTTTGATCGCAAGGAAATCGTCGTCCCCAACAAGATGCTGATTACCCAGCAAGTGACCAACTGGACGCTCTCGGACAGCACCACGCGCGTGCTGGTTGATATCGGTGTCGCTTACGGCAGCGACACGCGCCAGGTCGAATCCCTGCTGCTTGAGGCGGCGCGCAGCGTCCCGCGCCTGCTGGCCGAGCCCGCCCCTCTGGTGTGGTTTATGGGCTTTGGCGACAACGCCCTGAATTTCCGTCTGCGAGGTTTCGTCGACGACGCCGACATCAAGCTCGGCGTGACCAGCGAGCTGAATTACGCCATTGAAAAAATCCTGCGCGAAAACAACATCTCCATCCCCTTCCCGCAACGCGACGTGCATGTCCCCGGGCTGGAAGAGCTATCCAGCGCCCTCAGGGACCATCTGAACGCACAGCGTGCACAATCTGCTCAAGGAGCCTCAGCATGATCGATATGACCCACGTGGTACGCAGCTATCTGCTCGATTTACAGGCGCGCATCTGCGACGCCATTGAAGCCAGTGACGGCGCGGCGCGCTTCTTGCACGACGACTGGACGCGACCGGAGGGCGGCCATCTTAGCGGCGACGGCAAAACCCGCGTCCTGAGCGAAGGTGCGGTGTTCGAACAGGCGGGCATCAACTTCTCGCACGTCAAGGGCGCTAGCCTGCCGCCTTCGGCCACGGCGCACCGCCCCGAACTGGCCGGGCGACGCTTTGAAGCGCTGGGCGTATCGCTAGTGATTCACCCGCGCAACCCCTATGTGCCCACATCCCATGCGAACGTGCGCTTTTTCATCGCCGAGGCCGACGGGCACGAACCCGTCTGGTGGTTTGGCGGCGGGTTTGATCTGACGCCGTACTATGGCTTCGATGAAGACTGCGTCCACTGGCATAAGACGGCCAAAGCAGCCTGCGAACCCTTCGGCGAGGGGCTTTATCCGCGCTACAAGCAATGGTGCGACGAGTATTTTTTCCTCAGGCACCGCAACGAGCCGCGCGGGATCGGCGGTCTGTTTTTCGATGACCTGAACGACATCAGCTTTGAGCACAGTTTCGCTGTGATGCAGCGCATCGGCGACCATTACATTCCCGCCTATCTACCCATCGTCGAACGCCGCAAAGCCATGCCCTTTGGTGAGCGAGAGCGAGATTTCCAGCTCTACCGCCGCGGGCGTTATGTCGAATTCAACCTGGTCTATGACCGCGGCACGCTCTTCGGCCTGCAATCCGGCGGGCGCACCGAATCCATCCTCATGTCCATGCCGCCTCTGGTGAAATGGCGTTACCGCTGGTCGCCCGAGCCAGGCAGCGCCGAAGCGCGCCTGTGTGAACATTATCTTCAACCGCGTGATTGGCTGAGCTTCGCAGTCTGTCGAACTTGAGCGACTGTAGCGAAAAAATCGCCGACCGAAGACAGATTTTGACGATTTTTTCGGCAATAGCGGGGACTATTGGCTAAAAAATCAGCGAAATATGGATCGGTCAGCGGCTTTTGCAGCCAGATCGTCTCAAGTCCGACAGACTGCTAGGCCAAGAAGCCGTTCAGGGCGTCGCTACAAAATAGAAGCATCCCTCACACGCACCTCGCCGAGACGGTTATACTGCGCCCCTCTACGCCAAGATAACAGGCTACGGAAATGCTCATTTCAGCAGCCTGTTATGGCGGGACATGGATGTCCCGCACGCAAATCAATCACGCAAGTGATTGATTTGTCG
>CALKWL010000204.1 GCA_938004235.1 uncultured Gammaproteobacteria bacterium | reverse complement strand
ATTGACTGACGTGACTGGAGTTCAGACGTGTGCTCTTCCGATCTATGCCCGTTTCAAGGGCGTGCAACGGGATGTATTGTTGCGCGCGCAGGATGCCGGGGTCAGCGCGCTCGTCTCGGTCGCAGCCCTGGCTGGCGATTGGCCAAGACTGTTGCGTTTGCGTCGGCGTTTTCTGTATGTCGCGGTGGCCTACGGTTTGCACCCCTGGTTTGAACATGATGTGCGTGCTCTGGTGCGTCTGCCGCAGTGGTTGCGACGCGGCGGCGCGGTGGCGGTGGGGGAGTGCGGTCTGGATTTTGGTGAGGGGCGTGCGGCGCGAGCGGTGCAGGAAGCTTTGTTGGTGCCGCAACTGCGTCTGGCGCGCGAGCTCGACCTGCCGGTGATTCTCCATGCCCACAAGAGTGAGGATGTGCTGGCCATGCACATCTCGCGTTTGCCCAGGCTGCGTGGGGTGGTGCATGGTTTTCATGGCAGCGCACAGCAGGCGGAGCGCTTCTTGCAGCTTGGGTTCTACCTGGGGATAGGCGCTGCTGTGACCTGGCCGCGTGCGCAGCGTCTGCGGGGCGTGGTGGCGAGCTTGCCGCTAGAACGCTTGCTGCTGGAGAGCGACGCGCCCGATCAGCCGCCGCGCGGTCGTGATCCTCCCAATGAACCGGCCTTTGTGCGTGACACCTTGAACGTGCTGGCCGAGTTGCGTGGTGTTGAAAGCGAGGTGGTCGCGGCGCAGACATGGCAGAATGCCGCCTCTTTATTTGGCGTGGCGGGCGAGGTGATATGAGCGACGAGATGCAGGAGCGCACCCGGATTTTAATCGGTGATGCAGGGCTTGAGCGCCTGGCACGGGCACATGTGCTGATTGCCGGCACCGGCGGCGTGGGTGGTGCGGCGGCGGAGGCTATCGCCCGGGCGGGCGTCGGCAAGGTAACCCTGCTTGACCACGACACGGTGGCGCTGGGCAATCTGAATCGTCAACTGGTCGCCTTGCGTTCGACGCTCGGACGGTACAAGGCCGAGGCCATGGCCGAGCGGATGCGCGACATTCAGCCCACGTTACAAGTGCAGGCGCGGGTGGAGTTTTTGCGCGCCGATCAGGCGGATGCGCTGATTGCCGGGGGCGGCTTTGATTTTGTGCTGGACTGCATCGATAGCATTGCCTGCAAGGCGGCGTTGGTGCATGCCTGCCAGACCCATGCTGTGCCGGTGTATTCCAGCCTGGGAGCGGGCGGGCGCCTGGATGTCAGCAAAGTAGGGGTAAGCAGCCTCAATCAGACGCATACTTGCGCTCTGGCGCGTGAGTTGCGCCGTGCTTTGCGTGAGCGCGGCGCTTCGTTGAATAGCCCTGTGGTGTATTCATGGGAAACGCCGATCAAGGCGTTGCCACATCAACCGGTGGGTGGCGATACGGAAGGCGCGGCTGTTCCAGGCCGCGCACGTGCGGTGAACGGCACGATCAGCTACATGCCGAATCTGTTTGGCATGATGTTGGCGGGGGCGGCGCTTAAGGCCTTCCTGGATCAAGCGGTGGGAGCGCAGGTTGGCGGGACATGGATGTCCGGCACGCAAATCAATCACGCAAGTGATTGATTTGTCGCTGCCAAGTTCGGGCATGTACCGGACTTGGCATGAGGGCTGAAAAACTCATCCATGAGTTTTTCAGCCCTCATGATAAGAAAAAGCAGGTCGATGACCTGCCTTTTTAAGCCGACCCTCGGTGAAAATCACTCCTTGGTCGCAGCCTCTTGATCCTCTTCGCCGTCGATCATTTCGTCAATGTCCAGTTCGAAGTCATCTTCGGACATGTCGATTTTTTCCAGGCCTTCAAAATTATCGTATTCGTCGCAGAAATCGACGAAGCCATCCTGCCAGCTCATCGGGCGAATTTCAGTTTCACCTTCGGCATTGCTGGTCAGCGCAAAGCAAACCAGCGGCTCATAATCCAGGCCGCCTTCTTCATCCTTGAAAAAAGCATACCAGCCGTCGGCGGGCATCATCTGGATGATTTTGGGGGCGATCAGGGTCTCTTCGGTGGTGCTGGTCATGCGTGTGTCCTCGTGGGTGGGGTGAATGGACGAAGGCTAAACGGGCTTTGTGACGGTTTCATGCCAAGCCGGGTGCTGATCCGATGCGTTGTCTATACACCAGGCGTCCGGCGACCCAGGTGTGGGTAATCTGTCCGTTGAAATCCCAGCCGATGAAGGGGGTATTTTTACCGTGGCTGAGCATGTGTTGCGTCTCCAGCGTCCAGGCGGACTGCGGATTGTAGAGGCATAAATCCGCACGCAGGCCAGGTGCAATGCCGCCCGCCTTGAGGCGGAGCAGGCGCGCCGGCCCCGCTGTTATGCGGTGCAATGCGTCATGCAGGCCGACCGCGCCGGTTTCTGCCAGGCGCAAAGCCAGAGGCAATAAGGTTTCCAGCGCAGAAATGCCGGGAGCGGCCTCGGGGAAGGGCTCGGTCTTGGCGTCGCGTTCATGCGGCTGGTGATCGGAGTGAATGACTTCGATCACGCCGCGTGCAACGGCGTCGAGTAGGGCGTCACGGTCACGCAGGCTGCGCAGCGGCGGAATAACATGGCAGTTGGCGTCGAAGGCGTCGGTATCCATTTCGCTGAGGAAAAGCTGGTGGGCGCTCACTCCGCCGCTCACGGGCAAGCCTTCGCGCCGCGCCTGCTCCAGCATTTGCGCCGCGCGCGCGCTGGAAAGGTTGGCAAAATGCACGCGCGCGCCGGTTTCTTCCACCAGAGCTAAAACCTGCGCCATGGCGGCTGTTTCGGCGGCGACCGGGATGCCGGGCAAGCCAAGGCGGCTGGCGATGGCGCCTTCATGGGCGCATCCGCCGCGCGCCAGGGCGCGATCCTGGGGCTGTACGATCACCAGCATGTCAAAGGTGGCGGCATACTCCATGGCGCGACGCATGACCGCGAGGTTTTCCAGCGGTTTGAGCAGATTGCTGACGGCAACGCAGCCCGCTTCCTTGAGATCAACCATTTCGGCAAGGCGTTTGCCTTCGAGATTCTGGGTGAGCGCACCGATGGACAGCACGCGCGCGCCGCCCGCCAGCTGGGCGCGGCGCTTAATCAGGCGAACGACCGCAGGCGTATCAATCACCGGGTCGGTATCCGGCGGAATGCACACGGTGGTAATGCCGGCGGCGACCGCGGCGCGCGCCTCGGAGGCAATTGTGGCCTTGTGCTCCTGCCCAGGCTCGCGCAGCCGCGCCCAGCTGTCGATCAGGCCGGGAATGAGCCACAAGCCCTCGGCATTCATGATGTTGTCGCTGACAAAGTCAACAGGAGCCTGGCCGACGGCGACGATGCCTGCCTTGTCGATGAACACGTCGGTGATCGCGTCCTGGCCGCTGGCCGGATCAATCACGCGCGCGCCGCGTATGATCCAGCGTTCGCAGTCAATCCCCGGGCGACAGCCCTCGGGCGGCTTGAGATGGTCGATGTCGAGGCCTTGGGCGAAGTAAGTTTGGTTCATTATATCGTTCATGAGCTTCTCAAAAGATTAGCCGCAGAGGGTACAGAGATCACGGAATGAATGCTGAGAAATAGCTTGGTTGGAGTGGCGTTGCTGACACAAAAAAACTACTCTTCACGTCCGCTCATGCACAGGCTCATGACGGCCATACGCACGGCGATACCGTTGGATACCTGTTGCAGGATGACCGATTGCGGACCGTCGGCCACTTCGGAGTCGATTTCCACGCCGCGATTGGCAGGGCCAGGGTGCATCACGATGGCGTCGGGTTTGGCCCAAGCGAGCTTTTCCGGGGTGAGACCGTAGAGGCGGAAAAATTCGTCTTCGGAGGGTAGTAGTGCGCCTTCCATGCGCTCGCGTTGCAGGCGGAGCATGATAATCACGTCCACATCCTTCAACCCCGCGCGCATATCGTGAAACACGCGCACGCCAAGTTTCTCCACCTGCGTCGGCAGCAGGGTTCGCGGGGCGATCACGCGCACTTCGCCGGTACTGAGGGTGTTGAGCGCGTGAATCTGTGAACGCGCCACGCGCGAATGCAGAATGTCGCCGACGATTGCAACGCGCAGCGGCGCAAACTCGCCTTTCATTTTGCGGATGGTGAACACATCCAGCAGCGCTTGCGTCGGGTGGGCGTGCCAGCCGTCGCCCGCATTGAGTACAGAAACATGGGGCTCGACGTTGCGGGCAATGAAATGCGCTGCGCCGGACATGTCGTGGCGTACGACGAACATATCGGCCTGCATGGCCTGGATATTGTGCAGCGTATCCAGCAAGGATTCGCCCTTGGTCGTGGCCGAGGTGCTGATATTCAGGTTGAGCACGTCGGCGGACAGGCGTTTGGCGGCCAGTTCAAAGGTGGTGCGGGTGCGGGTGGAGGACTCAAAAAACAGGTTGACCACAGTGCGTCCGCGCAAAAGCGGCACTTTTTTCACATCACGCCCGGTCACGGACAAAAACGATTCGGCCGTGTCCAGAATGCGCGTGACCCACTCAGGCCCCAAGCCTTCGATGGTCAACAGGTGCTTGAGGTGGCCGTCGCCGTCAAATTGAATCGCCCATGGGTCGCGCGCCAGCTTGGGTCGTTTGGGACGCACAAAGACTACCGCCATGGTTTTAGGCCTCCAGTGCGCGTTGTTGAATGCTCAGGGTTAATGGCTCCGGGCCGCTGAGCACGATTTCCTCGTGGTGGTCGAGCATGAAGCTTGCGCCGACAACATCAGCCTGAATCGGCAGTTCGCGTCCTGGGCGGTCGCAGAGTACGGCAAGCAACACGCGCGAGGGGCGGCCAAAGTCGAACAGCTCGTTCATTGCAGCGCGGATCGTGCGCCCAGTGTAAAGCACGTCGTCCACCAGAATAATGTCGCGCCCCTCGATGTCGAAGGGCAGGGAGGAGGGGGAAACCTGGGGATGCAAGCCGATGTGAGTGAAGTCGTCGCGGTAAAAAGCAATGCTCAGCTTGCCCAACGGCTCGCCCAGGCCGAGTGCAGTATGCAGCCGTTTGGCCACCCAGACGCCGCCAGTATGAATGCCGATCATTAGCGGGTCGCGCAGGGCGCCGGAGTCAATGCGCAGGCGCAGATCGTGCACCATCGTGTGCAGCCAGGCTTCAATGTCGTGCGCTTGGTCGGAGCTTATCGGGGTGTCGCTCAAGGGAACACTGTGGGTCATGCTTGCTACCTTCAAATGACATTAGAAATACCAGGAGGCTGAAAAACTCATCCATGAGCTTTTCAGCCCTACCGAGTCCGGTACATGCCTGGACTCGGTAGCGCCAACACATCACTTGCGTGATTGATTTGCGTGCGGAACATCCATATCCCGCAGTATCAGGGGGCTGAAGTATTTATTTCAGCCCCCTGATACTGCGAAAACCAGGTTTCCAGGATGACTGCCGCAGCGCCGGCGTCCAATGCCGCTTGCTGTTTGCCAAAACCAAGCCGCTCGCTGGCCTCGAAGCTGGACAGACGCTCATCGACGCTCTCCACGCGCAGATGGTAGCGGCCATGCAGCTGGCGCGCAAAGCGTTCGGCAAGTGGCGTGACGGGATAGGCGCTGCCATCGTCACGGCGCGGCACGCCAACCGCGACGCCTTCCGGCGACCAGGTTCGGATCAGCTTTTCAATGGCCGCCCAATCAACCTGTCCACGTTGTCGGGTGGGCAATACGGTGAGCGGTCTGGCGCTGCGTGTGATGCTCTGCCCCACCGCCACGCCAATGCGGCGTTCGCCAAAATCGAAGCCAAGCCACAAATGGGGTGTCGTTTGTAGCGTAGAGGAGGTCATGCGTGCCCGGCTTGTGCGCTGAGCAGGTTCAGGTCAATGCCGATTTGGCGCGCGGCGGCGTGCCAGCGCTGATCTTCGGGCAGATCGAACAGAATGGTGTGCGTCGCAGGCGTGCTCAGCCAGGTGTTGTCGAGCATTTCCTGTTCGAGTTGACCCGCGCCCCAGCCGGCAAAACCAAGTGCAATCAGGCGTTTGCTTGGGCCTGCGCCGTGGCCGATGGCTTGCAGAATATCACGCGAAGTCGTCAGGCCAAGCTCATCCGGCAGGTTGAGCGTGCTGTCCCATGGGCCTTGCGGGGTGTGCAGCACGAACCCGCGTTCCAGCGAAATCGGGCCGCCGTAGTGAATGGCTTGCGCACGAATTTCCGGGGTATCCGGAGCTATGTCCAGATGCTCAAGAACATCACCCAAGGTGACCTCCAGCAGGCGATTGATAACGATCCCCATGGCGCCGTTCTCATCGTGCTGGCAGATATAGGTGACCGTCTGGGCAAAATTGGGGTCGCCCATGTGCGGCATGGCGATCAGGAGATGGTTTTTGAGTGAGGTGTCAGCGTTCATGCGGTTAGTATCCGGTGCATGGGCGCTGTCAAGCAAGCGCATATTGATGCGAGCCTGTCCAACGTCGCGCTGAACGACGCATGGCGGTGCAAAAAACGCTTCAAAACGCTCATTCATGCGGCGCTTTTTAGGTGATTTTTCGCTTGCCCAGTATCCGTTGATCGGAGCGTTGAACAGGTTCTTGGGGGCGATGGCCTCGGGGTTGAGCGCTGAAAAACTCGGTGTGTTCGGCAGGCTGTAGACCGCCTTACATTTAGGGGGGCGGGCTAGTATTCAGCGAAGAGCATTTTATAGGCATCAACATCCCAATCGGGGGTGAAGTCAAGGCGCGCGCGCATCCCCTCTGTGGACGAAGACATATCAACTTTAATGTTGAATAAATCCTCAGCGGTAACGTAGTAAACGCCAAATTTTTGAGCTATCTTTTCGCAAAATGCCATCATATTTGGATCCTCATGGCTGGGGGAGTAACACCAGCCCATTGATTTTGAATGCTCGTGATATTTCCATGGATAGAACCATGAAGTAATAAATGGACCTCGCAGGCTCACTCCAACAGTCCATAGCTTTTTGCAATCAACCTCGCGAATGAGATTCTCTAATGAGTCGTGTCTACTATCTTGATGACAAAAATAAATACCCCACCCAACCGAGCTAAAATCACGAACAACGATGCTCTTTGCAGGGCGCTTTATTGTTTCGCAACCGGAACACTCTCTTAGGGGATAGCGGCTCGTGATGAATTTATCCACTTTGAGAGCAGTATCAAACATGGTTTGCTGCAAGCCTAAGGGGATAGATTTTTCGATTAGATCCAGCACATCTTTGGTTACCATTTCGTTACCTGGTTTCGAACTCAAGTGTCGGGTACATCGTGATCACCTCATTGGGGGTGTAGACACGGTCGCAATAGGCATCTTGGACAATGATAACTACCTTGCTGACGGGTCTGAAAGACCCGGCGCTGTTCTCGTCTTTGACCATCCCAACAGGGTAGCCCAACTCGGCTTGATACTTAGCAGGCCGTTGAACAATTCCAGAGATTGTCCGGCCTGACGTTGTGCCCCCGACCGATCAGCCACGAAAGCCCCGCTAATGTCGGTCTCTTGCCCCCTCGAAGAGCGATTTTCACGGCTCCCCGGCGCACTCTGGACGCACCTGTCCTACACATGGGCGCCCCGCCACCATCCGCCGATGGCGCCCATGCGGATGAGGTTGTAGGTGGCGGTGGCCAGAAGCACCTGTCCAGCCAGGCGAGCCTGACCGATCAACCTCGTCTTGCGCAGGCCCGCCACGGTCTTGAGCCAGCCGAACACCTCTTCGATACGCTTGAAGAAGGCCAGGGTCAGGTCTTTCATTATCACATCCACCATGCCACAAACCCGTCATGGCACGCCCTTTACGACTTGAACTTGCTGGAGGTCTTTGCCACGTTACCTCACGGGGCGACGGGCGGGGAGATATTTACCTGTCGGATGCGGATAGGGAAACCTGGCTGAGCGTGTTGGGGCAC
>CALKWL010000203.1 GCA_938004235.1 uncultured Gammaproteobacteria bacterium | reverse complement strand
CGGCAATTCGGCGCCTGGCGAGGGCAATTTCGTCGCGTAGGAACGGATAATCCTGCTCGTCGTTGACACTGATCGGTCCGCCGAGAAAGATGACGAGATCAGCCTGTTCGACCTGATGCTGATCGAGGTTCCAGGCATCGACGTAGTCAATCGTGGCGCCGTGCTGTTGCAACAGCGGCGCAAGCAACCCCAAATCCTCGAATGCGACATGACGTATGGCAGCGATTTTCAATGTAGTGACTCCTTCAAGATCCAAGTTGGCGTATTGCTGATAGGTATACGGACATCGTCATCGGATCTATCGAGCCGAAAGGCAGCCCACCTCGCTTAATCCGCACAAGATGTCGGTTGCGCGGATTGGCACCTGCGCAACGGGGGATAACCGATAAGCGGATCAGGTGCCAATCGAAGTTACTTGACGTGTCTCGTCAATCACGCAGCACACTGAACGTGTAATCGCGATCAGCTTGCGGCACGTGGCAGGCGAAGCAGGCCGACGCCGCATCCTTGTCGACGACCCGATTGCCCGGGTCACCAGCGCCGAAGCCTTCGAAGCCCCAGCCGCCGGTCGTCGCGAACTGCTTCGCATCCTTGTGCATCACGCCGACCACCTTGCGCTTACCCTCGGTGATCGCATTGTCGGCGTGCGTGGCGTCGAGCAGGTCGAAGATGAGGATGGCCCCATCGGGGAAATGCCCTTTTCGATAGCCCTCAAGTGCCGCCTCGTTGGCATAGATGTGATGGATGCCACCAAATGCCGAATGCAGCGGATGGCCTTCCTCAATCACCATGCTCTTGACGTGGTGCCAGTCGCGGTAGCCGACCGGATAGGGAACCTGGGGTTCGGCGGCCAGTGCCGTCGTTGTGATTGCCGCGCCCAGCGTGGCCAGGAGTTGTCTTTTCATTGGGTACTTCTCCTCATTTCAGGTCGGCAATCGCCGCACCGAAGTTGATGTGGAAGGGTTGGCCACCGATCACCAGCGCGGGCACGGACTGAACGCCCACCGATTCGGCTTCACCGATGCGTGACTGGGTTTCACCCAGATGGACGATCTCGACGTCGAAGCGAGCGGAATCGATCGCGTCGGCGATCTGCTGCTCGGCGGCGACGCACACTGGGCAACCGGCGTGGTAGAAAATGGCTTGTGTTTTCATATTAGGACTCCTAACTAATGGTCTCGAAATAAACCCGATCATCGAGAATCGGGAGGTTAAGCCGCGATCAAGCGGCGGATTCGTGCTCCGGGCAGTCGAGGCGCAGGTGCCGTTCGGCCATCGGCGCGCCGACCAGGGCGCAGTAATGGGGTGACGCCGTGCCGGGCGCCACATTCTCGCGAAAGTGGCGGCAGCTCACGCACGTCCGCTGTGGTGCAATGAGCTCACGCCGTTGCAGCTGGCGGATCATCTTGATCACCAACGCCAGCAGCGCCTCCTGTTCGTGCGCCGACAACCCGTCCACGACCGGCCCAAAACTGGACGGCCACCCGGCGGCTACCCTTGCACCCTTGGCGGTGGTCTTCAGGGCGGTGGCACGCCGATCGCTGGCATCCGGGTGTTTGCGAATCAGCGATTTTGTTTCGAGCGTGGATACCGCGTCACTCGCAGTGGCCTTGCGTACCCCGATATGCGCCGCTACGGCGGTCAGTCGTGCCCCCTCCGGGCGACCGGCAACGAAGCGCAGAATGTCGGCCTGGGTCGGCGACAAACCCGCGTCGGCGGCCGTCTGCCAATCCAGTTGCCGGGCGACCGCGGCAAGCCTTGTCAGGCCATCGGCCAGCCGTCGTTCGATGGGGTCTGTGATGTCGTCGAACTTCATGGGTAGGAATCCTAACCAATAAGCCGGACTTGTCAAGGCCACCATCGCGTTCGTCAACAACCCGTTTTCACCGCCACCATCACCGGCCTTTGGAGGGCAGGCGCGGCAACATCACAAGGCCTTGGCGGCAATGTAACGCTGCTCCTGCGTTTGCCCTTCGAACCCCCACGCATCGGCACGCACATCGTCGATGACGATATACGACGCGGCAGCCAAAGGACCGATCGATGCCTGCATCGCGGCGAACACCTTGCCGACGTAGGCGGCTTTTTGGTCCTTGGTATTCGTACCCTCGGTTATCTTGATGTTGAGATAGAAGGTCGCTGGTTCTTCGTCGGCCACGCGCGATCCACCGATAAACCACATCGAGGCCGGCACGAAATCGACGCTGATCGACGTCACCGCCTCACGTTTGCCGAGCACACTGCTGGTAATGGCCAGCAAATCCGTTGCGATGCGCTCGGCAAGGGCAGGGTCGGCGTCACCGGCGATGCGTACGTACAGATAGGGCATGATCAGCCTCCAGAGGAATGGGAGAAACGAAGCAGCGATCTTGCGATGTCCATCAGCTGCAATGGGTGCAGTCGTGGCGCGTTGGCAAGCACCGCCATCCATCTCGCACGACCCACCGCAGATAGCCTTTAACCGCAGGTATCGACGCCGCGAGGTACGCGCTGCGCAGCGTTTTCACCTGGTCGTCGATGTAGCCCTGGTCGCGCGCCGTGCCGGCGGACTGCACGTAATCGAAAAGGGCGGATTGGATCTGTCGCACCGAAGGGTCTCGGTCGATCTGGTCAAAGTGGCTCATGGGACTGCGCTCCTTGTGACACGTCATCAGCTTGATCTGGAGCGTAGGTGCGGCTAACTTATTTGATAAGCGAATATTTCGGATTGAAACAATCGCATTCGTGAATCAATGGCAACACCCAACCTTTCCACCGAGCTGTTGCGCACGTTCGTTGCAGTCGTAGAGGCCGACGGTTTCCTTCGTGCCGCAGAACGGCTGCACAAGACGCAATCGACCGTCAGCCAGCAGATTCAGCGCCTGGAAGAGGAGGTCGGCACGAAGCTGTTCAAACCGAACGGCCGCAAGCGCGCTCTGACCACGGCGGGCGAAACCTTCCACGGCTACGCCCGCCGGATGCTCGATCTGCAGGAAAACGCCTTGGCGGCCGTCGCCGGTCCGCAGCCTGCTGGACAGTTACGCCTGGGCGTCAGCAACAGCTTGTCGGACGGGCCGCTGCCCACCTTGCTCACGCGCTTTGCGCGGACCTACCCCAACGTCCAAGTGAACGTCCGTACCGGCTTCAGTACGGGTCTTGTGGCCGGATTCGAACGCGGCGAATTCGATGCCGTGCTGGTGCTGGATGAGCCGGGCGGTGCCCGCAACGGCATCGTGCTGGAATCCAGCCAGATGGTCTGGATTGGGCCGGAGTCCTTTGATTGGGATCGAGGCCAGCCGCTGCCCATTGCGTCCTTCGATAGCCCTTGTGGTTTCCACAAGGCCGCCACGACGGCGCTCGACCGTGCCCGCATCCCCTGGCGGCTTGTCTACACGACGTCGAGCGTCACCGGTTTGATCGCCGCTGTACGCGCCGGGATGGCTGTCACCGCGCGCACGCCGCATGCGCTGCAGCCAGGCACGTCTCTGGTTCAGACGGCGTTGGGTCTGCCCGAGCTGCCAGCGTTGGACATCGTGCTGTTGCGGGCGCAATCCATGCCGTTGGGTGGTGTGCTCGAAGGCATACTGGAGGCGGGGTCGTTGTTTGCGGCATGAGCCCGTGAAGCCAACGCGCTCAGATGCCTAGCTTCTGTAGAATCCTCCCATCGCGTCGATAACCGACCAAACCATACAGCGCAGGGAAGGCAATGGACCCCATCGGTGCAATCTTCGCGTCCATCGTGGACGTCATATCCACCCCGATCACGCAACGGATTACGGACGTCATGGGAACCCAGGTTCAGGCCCTGGTGGTCGAACACCAAGGCATCCAGGTCCCTTACAGCTATCAACTGTGGAAGATCCAACCGAAGTCCGTCTGCCACAGCTATGGGAACAACGTCGAGGACTTCTCGCGCTGTACGGTGGCCGCCAAATCCATGTTCACGGAGGCCTGCCAGCACCTGCAAAAGAAGCCTTCCAGCGACTGGCGACAGACCAAGCTTCAAAACATGTACTGCACCGCCGCCGTGACATACCAGCCGACCGTCGCAAACATCGGTTGGTCGGCCGAATCATCGCCGCTCGACGACGCCAGAGCGGCGTGCAATCTGGCGATCGCCGAGCTCGTCGGTAATCCCGACCCGGCGGCTAGGCAGCGCAAGAAGACGGCGTGCGATCAGTACGACGCACTCAAGGCCGCCCAGTAGTCGGTGCCGGCAGCGGTCAGGGAAGCGGGGTGTAAGGCGCATGGCCAGACGGAATGACGGTATTCTCGACCTACTGGTGTTGCTGCCCTGGTGGATCAGTGTCCTGACGGCTGGAATCGTCTATGTCGCACTGGCCTATATCGCCCCGACGCTCACGACAGGCAGCCCCTTCCTGCAAGGTCTACTCACTGCCGCCCCGAGCCTGGCCTCACTATTCGGGCTGATCCTTTTAATCCCGGCGCCCATCTCGGCGTTCAACGCCTGGCGCAAGCGCCGACTGCTCGATGAGCAGGAAGACATCGCCTCGATCCGTTCGCTGTCCTGGAAGCAGTTCGAGGAACTGGTGGCGGAGGCCTACCGCCGGCAAGAGTTTCGCGTGGTCGAGAACACCGCCGGTGGCGCCGACGGCGGTGTCGACATTCGCCTAGTCAAGAACGGGGAAACCCACCTCGTTCAATGCAAGCAGTGGCGATCGAACAAGGTCGGCGTCAACATTGTCCGCGAGATGTTCGGCGTAATGACGGCGCAGGAGGCCGCCTCGGTCATCATCGTGACCTCGGGGCACTTCACGCGCGAAGCGCAGGACTTTGCAGCCGGCAAACCCATCCAGCTGGTCGACGGCCCCCAACTGGCCGATCTCATCGGCCTGGTGCGCGAGGCGCCACCGGCGCCCGTCGAGATCCCCAGAAAGGCGGATCTGGCGAGACACTGCCCGCGCTGCGGCAGTGATCTCATATTGCGCACCGCGAAGAAGGGACCCAACGCCGGGTCCCAGTTCTGGGGCTGCTCGACGTTTCCTAAGTGTCGACACACGGAGCCGGCCGGCGACTGACGGCTATTCGGCAATGTTGCCTTCGGGCCGCACACAATTACGACCATCCGTCTTCGCCTGATACAGCGCGGCGTCCGCGCGACTGACCAGGGTTTGTGCCGTATCGCCGGCACGAAATTGGGCAACACCAAAGGATGCCGTAATCTTGCCCAGGTGTGCCCGGTTGTCCGTGCGGCGCATGTTTAGCCGCCCAATGCTTTCCCGGATATTCTCGGCAACGACCAGCGCTTGATCGAGCGAGGTGTTGGGCAACAGGATCGCAAACTCTTCCCCGCCGTAGCGCTATAACTTGTCGCCACTGCGGATGCGGGCGTTGATCTGCTTGCCAAGCTGACGCAGCACCCGGTCGCCAATCAGGTGTCCATGTTCGTCGTTGATGCGTTTGAAGAAATCGACATCCACCATCACAAGACAGAACTCACACACGCCACGGGTCGCTTCATCAATCAACTGCGCCAGGTCCTTACCGAACGCCCGGCGATTGCTCAAGCCCGTTAAGACATCCACATACGCTTCGCGACGCGCATGCAGAAGTTCTTCTTTAAGCTTGGCAACCTCGTCCGAGGTGTGCCGCAAATCCGCGGCGAGCGCCTTGGAATCGGCCACAAGCTCATGGGCTTCAACGAGGATATCGCCAGCAATCTCCAGCGAGTGCTTTGGGTCCTTGCAATCGGCAAGCAGGGCGACTTTCTGCCCCAGACGTTCGGTGCGTTGGTCCGCATTGCCGGCGACATCGATTACGGAACCGATGATGTCATTGAGTACAGTCAGCAGCTCCTGCTGCAGATCGGCCATCGAGGCGTCGCTGCAGGGCGTGAAAAACCGCATGAAAAGCGCTGCCGCCGCCTCATGATCCCATGCGGCGCCATTGGCGATCAGGTCGTCCATCATCGCGTTGAAGCGCGTATTGACCCCGGCAACGTAGAAATAGAACAGCGCATAGTTCAACGGGATCGGCGTGACGTCCTGAAGTTTGCCAAGATGGGCAATCGCCAGGCGGAAATGTTCGGCGGCCTTCTCGGCGTCTTCAGCGGCTAGAAACGGATAATGGGTAACGCTTTCGTCTTCAGACGTCACTTCACTCATGGACTACATCCGACTACGCGAACTCAACGCGAAACAGCTGGTGAAAATTCGCCACCGTCAGCACTTCGCTGACCATGCTGTTTTGCTTGAGGCGCAAGGAGATGGCTTTCGGCGCCACCTTGGAGCGCATCTGTATGAGCATGCCCAGGGCGGCACTGTCCATGTAGTCGGTCGAGCAAAGATCGACGGTTACCTGCTTCGCTTGGTGACCTATTGTCTTCAAGACTTCGGCAAATTCGCGGTGAACATCGAAGGTAAATCGGCCACTGACGGTGACAACAATATGGTCGTTAGTGTTCGGCAAAGTCCGGACATTGATAGCCACCATCAAACTCCCTTCGTATCGTCTCGCAAGAATACCGACCTTTTGCCATGAGACCAACAGATAACCCATTGATACTCATCAAAGAAAGTATCTGCATAACCGCCGGAGAAAATAAAAAGGGGACGTTGAACGTCCCCCAATCGCGTTGCCGTCATTTATTTTGTTTCGGCCCATCTTCCTACGGGCCATTGCACCAAGCCTCGACGCAATTAAAGGGACTATCGGCAACCTTGTTCATGACTTTACCCGCGGAGCATCGGGTATTGAGCTACGGGTTGAATCGCGCACTTCA
>CALKWL010000202.1 GCA_938004235.1 uncultured Gammaproteobacteria bacterium | reverse complement strand
ATTGACTGACGTGACTGGAGTTCAGACGTGTGCTCTTCCGATCTCCGCTTCGACGCCTTTGGGTACTGTGATTGGCTGTTTAGCAACTCGAGACATTTTACTTACCTTAAAATTAGCTGACCGTGCAGAGCACTTCACCGCCATGCCCAGCCGCACGCGCCTGACGGTCTGTCATGACGCCTTGCGAGGTGGACACAATGGCTACGCCCAAACCACCGAGCACCTTAGGCAGCTCGCTGGAACCACGGAAAATACGCAAACCGGGACGGCTTACGCGCTGGATTTTTTCAATAACGGGACGACCTTCAAAGTACTTAAGCTTGATGGTCATGACCGGGCGAACATCGCCTACAACGATAAAATCATTGATATAGCCTTCATCCTTCAAAACCTGGCAAATAGATACCTTCAGTTTTGATGAGGGTAAAGACACCTCAGTCTTGCCGGCCATCTGACCGTTACGCACACGGGTCAGCATATCGGCAATGGGATCACTCATACTCATAACATTACCTCAAGCTTACCAGCTGGCCTTACGCAATCCGGGCACATCTCCCTGCATGGTATGTTCACGCAGCTTGTTACGGCCAAGACCGAACTTGCTGTAAACACCCTTGGGACGACCCGTAATTGCGCAGCGATTACGCAGACGACACTTGCTTGAATCGCGCGGCAACTTACTCAACTTGGCGTTGGCTGCCAGCAGTTCATCAAATGAAATATCTGCCGAGAGAATAGATTTCTTCAGCTCAGCACGCTTTTTCGCATACTTCGCCACGAGCTTTTCGCGCTTGACTTCGCGCATCAACATGGATGTTTTAGCCATCTTCTTAGCCTCAGCGACGGAATGGAAATTCAAATGCCTCTAGCAGAGCGCGGGCATGTTCGTCCGAGCTGGCAGAGGTTGTAATTGTGATATCCATACCACGCAGCATGTCGATTTTGTCGTAATCAATTTCAGGGAAAATGATTTGCTCGCGCACACCCATGCTGTAGTTACCGCGACCGTCAAAGGATTTCGGATTCAAACCACGAAAATCGCGGATACGCGGCGCGGTGATCGTAATCAGGCGATCAAGAAACTCATACATTTGTTGACGACGCAACGTCACCTTCACGCCCAAGGGCATACCCTCGCGCAGCTTGAAGCCCGCAATCGATTTGCGTGCATAGGTGACAATCGGTTTTTGACCGGTAATCGCCGAAAGTTCTGCCACTGCGTTCTCAATGACTTTTTTGTCACGAGCCGAATCACCGAGCCCCATGTTCAGAGTAATTTTCTCCAAACGGGGAACAGCCATGACGTTGCTGATACCCAACTTCTCTTGAAGCTGCTTGACAACCGTCTGACGATAAAAATCTTGTAGTCTTGCCATTACCGCACCTTAGGCGTCAACGACTTCGCCATTGGATTTGAAAAAGCGCACCTTGCGCCCATCGTCCAACGTACGAAAGCCAACGCGATCCCCTTTTTGGGTCGCGGGATTAAACAGCATCACATTGGAAACATCAATGGGCATTTCCTTAGTGATGATGCCACCTGCCACACCCGCCATCGGGTTGGGCTTCTGGTGCTTCTTGACCAGATTGATGCCCTGAACCACAACGCGGTTGTCAGCTCCCACCTTCAGAACGGAGCCTCGACGCCCCTTGTCCTTACCGGTGATGACGACAATTTCGTCGCCTTTACGAATTTTACGCATGAATCAGCACCCCAACTTAGAGCACTTCGGGCGCGAGAGACACGATCTTCATGAACTTCTCACCACGCAGTTCGCGAGTGACTGGTCCAAAGATACGCGTGCCAATGGGCTCGAGCTTGTTATTCAACAATACGGCTGCATTACCATCAAAACGGATGACCGAACCGTCAGCGCGACGGATTCCTTTTGCAGTACGTACGACAACGGCATTGTACACATCGCCTTTTTTGACCTTGCCACGCGGAATCGCATCTTTAATGCTGACCTTGATGACATCGCCAACAGCGGCGTAACGACGGTGGGAACCGCCCAACACCTTGATACATTGCACTTTCTTGGCACCGCTGTTGTCAGCGGCATCCAGCACAGATTGCATCTGAATCATGGATTAACCCTCAATCAGCGGTGGCGCGTTCAACAACGCGCACCAAGTTCCAGGCCTTTGTTTTAGACATCGGGCGGCACTCCACGATCTCCACCTTGTCGCCTGCACGCGACTCATTGTTTTCGTCGTGCACATGCAGCTTGGTCGAACGAGTCATGTACTTGCCGTAGACCGGATGCTTGACGCGGCGCTCAATCAGCACAGTAATGGACTTGTCCATCTTGTCGCTTACCACGGTACCCATGAGGGTGCTCTTGATTGGCTCAGACATGATCAACCCTCCGCCTTTTCACCCATCACCATCTTGATGCGTGCAATTTGGCGACGCACCTGACGGATCTGGTGAGGCTTGACAGGCTGAGAGAGCCCCGCCTGCATACGTAAATTAAATTGCTCCTTGCGCAGGGCAAGCAGCTCCTGGTTCAGCTCGTCCGCAGACTTGCCACGAATTTCTTTGATATTCATTACATGATCGTCCGGGTCACAAAGGTGGTCTTGACCGGGAGCTTAGCCGCCGCCAAGCCAAAGGCTTCACGCGCGATTTCCTCGGAGACACCCTCGATTTCATAAAGCATCTTTCCGGGCTGGATCTTGGCCACCCAGTACTCAACACTACCCTTACCTTTACCCATACGCACTTCGAGCGGCTTGGTGGTAATCGGCGTATCCGGGAAAACGCGGATCCACAACTTACCGCCACGACGCACCTTACGGGTAATTGCACGACGCGCAGACTCGATTTGACGCGAGGTCAGATTACCGCGCTCCAGGGACTTGAGACCGAACTCACCAAAACTCACTTCGTTGCCGACTTGAGCCAGGCCGCGGTTCTTGCCTTTGAATTGCTTACGGAATTTGGTTCTTTTTGGCAATAACATGGTTTAAACCTCAGGCCTTAGCCTTTTTAGCCGCGGCATCCTGGACACCGAAGACTTCGCCCTTATACACCAGCACTTTCACGCCGATGATGCCATAGGTCGTTGCCGCCTCAGCAAAGCCGAAATCAATGTCAGCACGCAGGGTATGCAGGGGCACACGCCCTTCGCGCACCCACTCAACACGAGCAATTTCTGCACCGCCGAGGCGACCAGACATGGTGATTTTGATACCCTGGGCACCGGCACGCATGGTGTTTTGCACCGAGCGTTTCATGGCGCGACGGAACATGATGCGCTTTTCCAATTGCTGAGTAATGCTTTCCGCAATCAGCTGGGCATCGGTTTCAGGCTTGCGAATCTCTTCAACGTTCACCTTGATGCTGGAAACATCCAGACCAAGCATCGGAGCGACTTCAGCGCGAAGACGTTCGATATCTTCGCCTTTCTTGCCGATAACAATCCCGGGGCGTGCGGTATGGATAGTAATGAAGGCCGAACGCGCTGGGCGCTCGATGCGAATCTTGCTGACGGATGCGTGAGCAAGTTTTTTCTTCAGATAGTTGCGCACCTGAATATCGTTATTCAGGTACTTGGCGTACGACTTGCTATCTGCAAACCAGGTGGAGTTCCAGTCGGTTGAGATCCCAAGACGGAAACCCGTTGGATGTACTTTATGACCCATGCGAATGTTCCCTTATTTCTCAGCGACAGTCACATTGATGTGACTCGTGCGCTTCACGATGCGGTTTGCACGACCTTTAGCGCGCGCATGCAGACGCTTCATCACAGGACCTTCGTCAACGTGAATGACAGCGACATGCAGCGCATCGATATCGGCACCTGCATTGTGTTCGGCATTGGCAATGGCCGACTGAATCACCTTGCTCACCAGGCCAGCGGCCTTTTTATTGGTGAACTTGAGGATTTGAAGGGCATCAGCCACATGCTTACCACGTACAAGATCCGCCACCAGACGAACCTTTTGCGGTGAAATATGTGCGTATTTATGAACAGCAACAGCTTGCATCACATCACTCCTTAGCGCTTGGATTTCTTATCCGCCACGTGCCCCTTGAAGGTACGCGTAGGGGAGAATTCACCGAGCTTATGACCCACCATCTGCTCTGTAACCAGAACAGGGACGTGTTGTTTGCCGTTATGCACAGCAAACGTCAAACCCACCATGTTTGGCAGGATCATAGAGCGACGTGACCAGGTTTTAATGGGACGTTTATTGCCCGCCTGGACAGCGTCCTCAACCTTCTTGAAAAGATGGTGATCCACGAATGGACCTTTTTTCAATGAACGTGGCACCTTAAATTCCCTCGATTACTTCGTGCGACGACGCACGATGAACTTGTCAGTACGCTTGTTATTGCGCGTCTTGTAACCCTTGGTTGGGATACCCCACGGCGTCACCGGATGACGACCGCCTGAAGTACGCCCTTCACCACCACCATGCGGGTGATCGACTGGGTTCATGACTACGCCACGCACGGTCGGACGAATACCCAACCAGCGCTTGGCACCAGCCTTACCGTAGTTGCGCAGGTTATGCTCATGATTGCTCACCTCGCCCAAGGTCGCGCGACATTCGACGTGCACTTTACGCATCTCCCCCGAACGCAGACGCACCGTGGCATATGAACCTTCGCGCGCAACCAACTGAGCCGAGCCACCGGCGCTACGCACCATCTGCGCACCGCGCCCAGGCTTCAACTCAATCGCATGGATGGTTGAACCCACGGGAATATTACGCAGGGGCATGCAATTACCAGCCTTAATCGGAGCATCGACACCCGAATGAATCGCATCACCCGCCTTGCTGCCCTTGGGCGCAAGAATGTAACGACGCTCACCATCGGCATAGCGCAACAATGCAATGTGCGCAGTACGGTTAGGATCGTGCTCAACACGCTCGATCACCGCCGGAATACCATCCTTGTCGCGCTTAAAGTCAACGAGACGATACTGCTGCTTATGACCGCCACCGATGTGGCGCACGGTAATACGACCGTAATGGTTACGACCACCTGATTTAGATTTCTTTTCCACCAAGGGAGCCCAAGGCTCACCCTTCCACAGATGGGACTTATCGATCATCACCGCGCCACGGCGGCCCGGTGAAGTCGGTTTTGCTTTTTTAAGAGCCATGACTTTCGAACCTCGTGTGCTTAGGCGCCAACGCCGTAATCAATGGTCTGACCAGAGGCCAGCTTCACGTAAGCCTTTTTCCAAGCCTTACGAGCACCTTCCTTCGCACGGAAACGCTTCAGCTTGGGCTTAACGTTCAACACACGAACCTGCTCGACAGTCACCTTGAACAAAGTCTCAACCGCCATTTTGATTTCGTCCTTGGTCGCATCGCTTGCAACCTTGAACACATGCTGACCAAAGTCAGCATTCACCAGAGAGGCCTTTTCCGTTACCTGCGGGGCACGCAGAATCTGTAGGATGCGCTCTGCATTCATGACAGCCACTCCTCAACCATCTTCAACGCCGCAACGGTGATGACCACACAATCCGAGCCTACCAGGCTCACAGGATCAAGTGACAGCGGATCCAGAACACCCACATCACCAAGATTGCGCGAAGCAAGATACAAATTTTCACTCACTGCCTCTGGAACGAGCAATGTCACACCTGTCAACCCCATACCCAGCAACATACTGACCACGAGCTTGGTTTTAGGCGCCTCAACATCAATCGCATCGACCACCAGCAAACGATCCTGACGAATCAGCTCGGAAAAAATCGAACTGATCGCAGCGCGATAAGCCTTGCGGTTGATTTTTTGCTCGAAGTTGCGCGGCTGAGCCGCAAACGCGCGACCACCCGTACGCCACAGCGGACCACGAGTCGTACCTGAACGTGCACGCCCAGTACCCTTTTGCTTCCACGGCTTGATCCCGCCACCGCTTACCTCCGAACGAGTCTTCTGAGACTTGGTACCTTGACGCGCCGCCGCCATATAAGCAACGACCGCCTGATGCACCAATCCCTCATTAAAGTCGCGCGCGAAAACAGCATCAGAAAGCTGAACTGAACCACCGGCTTGAAGCTTCATTTCCATTACTTAGCTCCTCCAGCACTGGATGACTTGGCCTTAATGGACGGACGCACAACCAGATCCCCACCCTCAGAGCCAGGCACTGCACCCTTGACCAAAAGAAGACCTCGCTCTGCATCAACACGCACCACAGACAGGTTTTGTGCTGTCACACGCTCATCACCCATGTGACCCGACATGCGCTTACCCTTCCAGACACGACCCGGCGTCTGACGCTGACCGATTGATCCCGGCACACGATGCGAGCGCGAGTTACCGTGCGTCGCGTCCTGAGTACGGAAGTTATGACGCTTAACCGTACCCGCAAAACCCTTACCGATACTGGTTCCAGTCACATCGACCGCCTGAACAGCCGCAAACATTTCAACGGTAATTTCCGCACCGGTCACATACTGACTCAGCACATCCCCCGCGACACGAAATTCCCACATTCCACGACCCGCCTCGACACCCGCTTTTGCAAAATGCCCAGCCGCCGCAGACGTTACACGGGACGCACGCCGCACCCCCGTGGTCACCTGGAGCGCCTCGTAACCATCAACCTCAAGGCTTTTAACCTGGGTAACACGGTTAGGAAGCACCTCAATCACTGTGACCGCTACCGACCGACCCGCATCGTCAAAAACGCGCGTCATGCCGACCTTACGACCAACTACACCTAGCGACATGATTTTTCCTCGTTACAGCGCCAATTACGATTGACCAGCGCCTTACCTAATACAATCAACCCAAACTTAATCAACCAGTCCCAAAAACACCGACCCGGAGGACTAAAAAGCACTCCGGGTCGAGCGAGTTTCGAACTATAACAGACTTTCTCGACGATTCAAATGTGAAATAAATCCATCTTTCGACTTATTTCAACATCTTCACTTTGGCTCTCATGCTTGTGCCCATTTTCCAATGAAAAATAGTCACAGCCAACTTATCGGGACAAGCCGTTCAAAAAAGAACGACAACCCGTCAATAGATCTTTAGTTCAACTTGATTTGCACATCTACGCCAGCAGCGAGATCCAACTTCATCAAAGCATCAACAGTCTTGTCTGTCGGGTCAACAATTTCCAGCAAACGCTTGTGGGTCAACAGCTCATACTGGTCACGCGCATCCTTGTTGACGTGCGGAGAAGTAAGAACAGTAAAACGCTCAATCTTGGTGGGAAGGGGGATAGGCCCCTTCACACGAGCGCCGCTGCGCTTGGCTGAATCAACAATCTCACCTGCAGAACGATCGATCAGACGATGATCGAACGACTTCAGGCGGATTCGGATAGTTTGCTTAGCCATGAATACTTATTTCTCAAAAAAGAACTTAATAACCTTGCCTTACACAAGAATCTTGGAAACCACGCCCGCGCCGACGGTACGACCGCCTTCACGA
>CALKWL010000201.1 GCA_938004235.1 uncultured Gammaproteobacteria bacterium | reverse complement strand
CAGCCACATCACCCGCAGCAAAGGCGCTGCCGCTCAGCATGACAACGGCGGCGGAAAGAGCAACAACAATCTTCTTCATGGCGACATTCTCCTGATGGTTTTTTATTAAATGCCCTGCATTGGGCTGGCAAGGGAGGCTTTAAGTTCAAAAGCA
Source organism: uncultured Gammaproteobacteria bacterium (assembly GCA_938004235.1). GTDB lineage: Bacteria > Pseudomonadota > Gammaproteobacteria > Halothiobacillales > Halothiobacillaceae > Thiofaba. The sequence continues at coordinate 4,482 of CALKWL010000201.1, read as the reverse complement.
CATTAATTCCCAAGCTTCGGCGTGATGCTAACACAGCCCTTGCCCGCCCAGAATATGCGCCAAGCGGCGGCGGCTCCTGTTTTTTGTACTACCCGAATAAAGCCGTTTCACGTCACTCATTCAATTGACGCACTTTTTCACCCGACTGACATAGAGCTTTACTCTGCGCCCACAAAAAACCCAGCTCAGCTCGAATAATATATACCAGCATCAAACAAGTTTATTTATTGACACTCAAGCTGGTACATTAACCTCGTTCAACCACGTTCACGGAGTCCCGCATATGACCCAGGCGCCGCATCAACCCGCTCACGACCGGCTCGCACACTTTCCCATAGCCTTCTTCGCCATCGTTATGGGCGTAGCCGGATTGACCATTGCCGTAGAAAAAGCCCAGCACTTGTGGGGTTGGAGCTCCGCCCCCAGCCTTGCCCTGCTTGCTGTGACCGTCTTGCTCTATATCGGCATTTCCGCGACATACCTCATCAAATTTATCCGCCATGGCAAAGAAGTCGTCGCCGAATTTAATCACCCCATTCGCATGAGCTTCTTTCCTGCAAGCTCGATCGGCATGCTCCTGATTGCAATCGCCTGCCTGGATCCCTTCCCAACGGCGGCACTCTACCTCTGGGTTATCGGCACGGTGGTGCAACTGCTGTTCACCCTCGTCATCCTCTCCAACTGGGTGCATCACGAGAAATTCCAGATCCAGCACAGCAACCCCGCTTGGTTCATCCCCATTGTCGGCAACATCCTTGTGCCCGTGGCCGGCGTGCCCTTGGGCTTTATGGAGATCTCCTGGTTCTTTTTCAGCATCGGCCTGGTTAACTGGATTGTCCTGCTGACCATCCTGATGAACCGCTTCTTCTTCCACCCGATGATGCCCGGCAAACTGCTGCCGACCCTGTTTATCCTGATCGCGCCCCCTGCCGTCGCTTTCATTTCATGGGTCAAGCTGCACCACGGCGTACTCGATGATGCCGGACGCATTTTCTATTACACCGCCCTGTTCACCACCATGCTGCTGTTTGCACAAATGAAGTACTTCGCCAAGGTGCAATTCGCCCTGCCCTGGTGGGCCTATTCCTTCCCCATGGCCGCTATCAGCATTTCCAGCATGATGATGCTGGAAATGGTGGGAGGCGCATTTTTCGCTTCGCTCGCCCCGCTGCTGCTTACCCTGCTGCTGCTGCTAATCGTCGTGCTGGTGTTCAACACAATTCGCGCTATGCTTCGCGGCGAAATTTGCGTTCCTGAATAAATCCCGACGGCGGCGAAATACCCCAAGGCGGCCTGAATGCATTCAGGCCGCCTTTTTTTATTGATTACTGGAGCACCTTTTTGAACGCACAAAGCATTGTTCACCTGCATGGCCTGTTCGTTGTCCTGTCATTGGCACTGTTCAGCCTGCGCGGTTACTGGATGCTGCGCGACTGCCCGGCATTGCAGGCGCGCTGGGTCAAAATCGCCCCGCACATCATCGACACCCTGCTGCTCCTGACCGCGTTGTGGGCGGCCTGGCTCATGTTCTGGAGCCATGGCACGCATCCTGCTTTCATCACCGTGAAAATTATTGGCCTCATTGTGTACATCGGCCTGGGATTAGCGGCGCTTAAACTCGGCAAAACCAAAACCATACGCCTTGCGGCATTCATCGCCGCCCTGGCCGTTTACGCTTATCTGATAGCCGTCGGCGTGACCATGCGCGCCCTACCTTTTATCAATTGACCCGCGAACAGCCATGCACCGCAAACCCTCCACTGCCGCAGTGACCCGCTCCCCCGCCCAGCTCGCCTGGCAGGCTGAGTCCGGGGTATTGCAGGCTATGGGCGATTGGGATGCTCGCGGCGGGGGCGAGCTGGCCGAGCGGCTGGAAAAATGGCTCGCCCCCATTCCCGCAGGCCAAAGAGTGCGCCTGGACAGCCAGCGGATCAGCCGCATGGATACGGCAGGCGCGTTGCTGTTGCTGCAAATCCGCGACTTGCTCCAGGCGCGCGGCGCCACGCTCGACCTGTCTTCATTGCTTGATGACCAGCATGAGTTGATCGAACTGGTGCAGCGCGTGGGAGAGTTGACGCCGCCGTCCGAGCCGCCGCGCCTCAACCCGCTGCAAGCCGTCGGCAAGACGACGCTGGACATCGTCGCCAACGCCTACGACACCCTGGTGTTCCTTGGCGAGGTTGTCACACGCACCCTGCCGCTTATCCTCCAGCCCTGGCGTCTGCGCTGGCGGGAGATCATCAACGAAATCCAGGCGGCGGGCTCGCGCTCAGTGCCGATTGTCGCGCTGCTCACCTTCCTTATCGGCGTGGTGATTGCCTACCAATCGGGCGTCACCATGCAGCAGTACGGCGCAACGGTCTTTTTGCCGGATATGATCGGCATCATCACCCTGCGCGAAATGGCGCCGCTGATTACCGCCATCGTGGTCGCGGGGCGCACAGGCTCCAGCTACGCGGCGGCCATCGGCACGATGAAGGTCACGCAAGAGGTTGACGCCCTGCGCTCGCTAGCCATTTCTCCCATTGAAATGCTGGTGATTCCGCGCGTGCTGGCGCTGGCCGTGGCGCTGCCCCTGCTTACCGTCATGGCCATGGCCATGGGGCTGTATGGCGGCGTGCTCATCGCCTATGAAATTTTTGGTCTTGACCTCAACGTCGCCATGAATCGTCTTGGAGCGCTCCCGCACTCCCACTTCTGGGTCGGCATGGTCAAAGCGCCAGTCTTCGCGCTGGTAATTGCCATGATCGGCTGCCATGAAGGCATGAAAGTGCGCGGCAGCGCCGCCGATGTCGGTCGCTCCACCACTTCCAGCGTGGTTCAGGCCATTTTCTGGGTCATCGTCATTGATGCCATCTTCGCCGTCATGTTCAGCAAACTCGGCCTATGAATCATCACGTCCCCGCCCAAGACGCCCCGCCCGTCATTGAAGTGCATGACCTGAGCAACCGCTTCGGCAGTAAGACCGTGCATGAAAACCTTGATCTGTGCATCACCAAGGGCTCGGTTATCGCCTTGGTCGGCGGCAGCGGCACAGGAAAAACAGTGTTGCTTAACAACCTCGTCCTGCTGCGACCGCCGACCACGGGCAGCATCCGCCTGCTCGGCCAGGATACGGCCAACCTCAGCTATGCCGAACGTCAGGCTTTGCAGCTGCGTCTTGGGCTGATGTTTCAAATGGGCGCGCTGTTTACCTCGCTCAGCGTGCTGGAAAATGTCTGCCTCCCCCTGATTGAGCACACCGACCTGCCCAAACCCGTGCGCGAAGAGCTGGCCATGCTGAAAATCCGCCTGGCCGGCCTGCCTGCCGATGCGGCGCACAAGCGCCCAAACGAGCTCTCCGGCGGCATGATCAAGCGCGCGGCGTTGGCGCGCGCCCTGGCGCTCGACCCGGAAATTCTCTTTCTGGACGAGCCGACCTCCGGACTTGACCCGGTGGGCGCGCGCGCGTTCGACGCACTGGTCAATGAACTGCGCGACCTGCTGGGCATCACCGTATTCCAGATCACCCACGACCTCGACTCCATCCTGCACGGCGTGGACAAGGTCGCCTTTCTGGCTCGAAAGCGCGTCCTCGCCTTTGCTCCCGCCCATGAGCTGATGCAAAGCACAGAACCTGAGCTGGTGGAATACTTCAACACACGTCCGACACAGGAATAACCCATGGAAACCCGCGTCGCCTATGCCGCCGTTGGCGCTTTTGTTCTAATTCTTTCAGGCCTGTTTATCGCACTGGCGCTCTGGCTGGGGAGCTCTTTCAGCCAAACCGAGTACACCGAATACCAGATTCTGACCCGCGACTCGGTCGCCGGCCTCAGCGTGGGCAGCCCCGTCAAGTTTCTTGGCGTCCAGGTCGGCTCGGTCAAAAGCATCGAACTGGCCAATGCTGAACAAGTTCGCATTATTCTCGACGTGAATGTCATTACGCCGATCAAAACCGATACCGTCGCCACGCTTACATCCCAGGGCGTCACCGGGCTGTCGTTGATTGAGCTCTCCGGCGGCACAGCCGACGCCCCCCGACTCACCGCCGACCCAAAAACCGGCGAACTACCCACCATTGCCACGCGCCCCTCCCTGCTGCGCCGCTTGGACGTCGCGGTCAGCCGCACCCTGGACAACGTCGATCAGATCGCAGGTCAAGTCAAGGCCGTGCTCAATGACGACAACCAGGCTGAGCTGGCAAAAATCCTCAGCAGCCTCGCCCTGGTCAGCGAAACCATGGCGAATGAACGCGCCCAAATCACGCGCCTGCTCGACAACAGCGTGCGCATGACCGCTTCGGCAGAAAAGGCGCTGGCCGACGCGCCCAAGGTCATGAACGAGCTGAACAACACGCTGCGCAGTGTTCAGGACATGACCGCCAGCTTCAAAACCACCAGCCAGAACATCAGCACCTTGACTCAATCGTTGCAAAACACCACCCAGCGAGATCGGAAGAGCGTCGTGTAGGGAAAGAGTGTAGATCTCCGTGGTCGCCGT
>CALKWL010000200.1 GCA_938004235.1 uncultured Gammaproteobacteria bacterium | reverse complement strand
AGATTGACTGACGTGACTGGAGTTCAGACGTGTGCTCTTCCGATCTGGGCTTCAACATAGGCTTCGCCATAATCCTCTTTGTACCGATTGAATACATCATCAGAAACATTAACTTCTGATTCCAAAATTACATCTTCCGATTCCACGTTTGCGCCAAAAGGAGGATTGGTTAAAACGATATCAAAACGACCTTCAAAAATTCCATTGACATTGATAAAACCGTCATGGTGATGGACCCCGCCGTGACCGTCGCCGTGCATGATCATATTCATCTTGCTGGTCCGTGCCATGCGGTCATTTGCGTCTGTGCCATAAATGCAACGATTTGCCAGATTCCACAACCGAGAGCCATTTTTGCTTTGATCAAGCGTAGTTTGAATTTCTTCGTGCTTGATGCGCAATAATTCAGCTCTTTTCTCGGTAGAGATTTTCTTCTCCTCCCACGAAGCCTTATATTCCTGATACTGCCTGTCCGCGTCTGCCAGGATTTGCTGGCGTACAATTTCAAAAAAGCGAATCAAAAATCCGCCCGAACCACTGGCGGGGTCGCAAATCACGTCGCCTTCCTTCGGCTCAACCATGCGGATCATAAACTCAGTGATGGTGCGCGGCGTGAAAAACTGCCCGATTTCACCCCTGAAAGTTTTACCCAAAAATCTTTCAAACGCAATCCCTTTTATATCTTCGCTGGTGTCTGAAAGATTGTATCTTTCAAGACGGTGTACAATCTCGCTCCCTGTGGCGGGTTTCAAATTGATTCGATCAGTATCGTCAAATATTTTATCTTTGGTGTAAAAACGTTTTGTTTTCTCAAACAAATCGTTAAGTGGATCATCGCCCAATTGTTCTTTCAAAAATTCAGCGCTGAAAATGTTTTTGCGCTGGCGTTTGGCTTTTAACTCGCGCTCAACATAAACTTTGACAAACAGGATTTTCGCAATTTCATCAAATGCGGCGGCAGGGTCTAACTTTTCGCGGTTGCGAATCACATTATGGCACTCATGCAGAAGTTTGGCAAACTCATCTTCCCGAAAGGTTTTGAGTTTCGATAGCAGTACTTCAATCTCTTTGTCACTGTCGCTGGCGTGGGGGATGTTTTCAATTTCTTCGGGGTACTTCGGCATGGTATCGTGAATAACACGCCAATATTTTGTTTCTCGGTTATTGTGGGTTACAAAAAACTTTGCTCCTGTTAGCCTCGCATAATTATCGCCCTGACCATAATCTTTTACACTGATAGTCACATTATCCGATTTACACTCAACGATTATCAGCGGATTTTTTTGATTGGCTTTATCTTCGGCAGAACGCCAAATCACAAAGTCAGCGCGGGCATGACCCGAACCGCGTCCAGTGACTTCAAGTTCTTCATCCATTTGGTCAAGTGAATATCCATATTCATTAACCAGTGTGGTTAAATAATTTTGCCTTACCGATTCTTCGGGCGTTTCAACAAGCCACTTATGGCGAATATGGCTCCAGATATTGCCTTTGTCATTACGCTTCACTTCGATTTTGTCAGATATTTCAGTAGTTGGAGTTTTTGATTTAGCCATGTCCCGATCTTTCCCGATGAAAAAGAATGTACTTATTGTGCAAGGGGCTTGCCAACTATCAATTATTCAAAATCATAATCCCCTGCCATTATTCCGCATAACCTGCTAAAGAAAAATGCAAACCGAAATTGTGCTAAATTACCTCAAACAATTGCCAGCGAACATATCTTAAAATAGTATACACCCGGCTTTATATAGCCAAATATCGAAACCTACATCAAGACCGGTACCATCGTTTGGAGGAGGCTATTTTACAGAAACAGCTAAATCTGTAAAGTGCCACTTTACAAAATTGGTATAAATCTGTAAAGTAGCGAATAGGTAAACACAATGTCCACACCCACTCTCATCTGGTTGTTCCCCATCGCTTTCATGCTCCACGACTTCGAGGAGCTGATCGGCTTTGAGCCGTGGCTCAAGCGCCACGCGCCTGAAGTGCGCGCCAAACTTCAGAAGGTTCTGCCCGCCGCCCTGTTGCCCCGTGTCGACTCGGTGCTGGCCAAGTCCACTGTCCAGTTTGCCGTGCCGATTGCTCTCATTTTTCTCCTTACCGTTATCGCGTCCTTTGTGGCAGTCGAGTTACACTCGTACGGCTTCTTCCTGGCTGCCAGTGCAGCATACGTGCTGCACGGACTGATGCACATCGGGCAGGCCATCACCCTGCGCCGTTACGTGCCCGCACTGGCCACCTCGCTGCTGATCGTGCTGCCTTACGGCGCGCTGCTCTATCCGCGCCTGGTGGCGGAGGGCATCGTCACCTGGCCGGGATTGCTGCTCTACGGGTTGATCGGTGTCGTGGCCATCCTCCCCATCATCCTGGGTGTGCATTGGCTGGGTGAGAAATTGACGGGTAAATGAACGGGCGCAGCCCGCTACGCCCCTACAGAAACGAATCCATCGTATAATTGCCCCCATG
>CALKWL010000199.1 GCA_938004235.1 uncultured Gammaproteobacteria bacterium | reverse complement strand
ATGTGCTGCTCGGACGGGCATTGCTCAAGCAGACCGAGTTGCCGGCGGCCGAGGCGGCGTTCAACGAGGCTTTGAAGCTGGGCGTGAGCCCATCTGTGATCGCAGTGCCACGCGGTCAGTTGTTGATGACACTTGGTAGAAGCAAGGATTTGCTGCGGGATGTTCACCCGGATGGGTTGGATCCAGTGGCCCAGGCCGAAGTGCTATCCATGCGCGGACTGGCTTTGGTTGATCAAGGTGATGTGAAAGCTGGAAGGAAGAGCCTTCAGGCCGCTATTGATGTGGATCCGTCTGCAGTTTCGCCTTACTTGTTCATGGTTCCCTTCTTGCTCCAGCAGGGGGAGCGCGATGCTGCCCGTGATGCCGTGGGCCGTGCTATGGCGCTTGCGCCAAACAATGCGCGGGTCTGGAATCTGGAGGCGTCCTTCAAGCATACGTTGGGTGATGTGCAAGGTGCGCTTGCGGGCTATGACAAGGCCTTGAGTCTAGACGAAACACTTGAGGACGCGCGCGTCGCGCGCGCCGCGTTGTTGGTGGACTTGAAGCGGGATGATGCCGCGTTGCGAGACCTCGACTATCTTGCTGCTCACGTTAAGCAGGAGCCTCGCTCTGCGTATTTGCGTGCTGTTCTGTCCGCGCGCCGAGGTAATTCCGAAGCAGTTCGTAACGCGCTCACCGAGGTAACAGACATGGTCGACGCGTTCCCGGTTGAATATGTGAATACCCGCGAGCAGATGTTGATGCTTGCGGCGTTGTCGCACCATGGTTTGGGTGCGCGCGAGAATGCCAAGAGCTATTTGGACAGGCTGGTATCACGATTCCCCAAGAATATCGGCGCGCGTAAATTGCTAGGAAGCATCTATCTGAGTGAAGGGGATACGGCTCGGACACTTACTACCGTTGAGGCGGTATTGCGGATGGCGCCAGACGACCCGCAAGCGTTACTGCTCGTCGGTCGGGCACACCTCGCCGATAAGCAGTTCTTGCGCGCCACCCGATATCTCGAGCATGCCGCCGATGTGCTTAAAGATGACCCCCAGGCACTGGCTGCGCTGGGATTTAGTCAGTTGGGTAGTGGAGATACTGGGGCGGGAGTTGAAAGCCTTGAGCGGGCGTTTGCTTCGACGCCAGAGAATGCATCGATTGCGATGGTGCTGGCGAACTACTACGCACGCGTCGGAGCGGTCGAGAAGTCCATTGCCATTGCAACTACGCTGGTTGAGAGTGCCGGTCGACTTCCGGTCGCGCTAAATCTTCTGGGGAGTGTGCAGATGGCGGCAGGTCGATCTGAGGCCGCAAGAGACGCTTATACGGAAGCGATCGCGAAATCACCCCGCTTCATGCCGGCGCACTTGAATTTGGCACGGCTTGAGCTTGCATCAAATCAGGTTGAGAGTGCGCGTGCGCGCTTGCGGCGTCTGCTTGAAATTGACAAGAATGACGTGCGGGTGATGTATGAACTAGGCTTGCTCGAGCGTAGCGCAGGAAATACCGAGGCCGCTATCGATTGGCTGCGCAAGGCGACAAACAAACGGCCCGACGATGCTGCGCCGGGTTTGGCGCTGGTTGAAACGCTCTCCGAGAGCAGATTGCATTCGGTAGCCTTGACCGCAGCCAAGGAGGTCGCCTTGCGACATCCTGACGACCTGTCCGTACAGGCTGTTCTTGGGCAAGCCTATCTTGCCGCCGGCGACGCCAAGGCTGCCCGGCAGACATTTCGGAACATGACGCGAATCGCCGAGTTTGAACCGGCTTCGCAAGTGCGTATTGCGCGATTCTTGCTCGCGGCGGGATTTCCCGCTGATGCCGAATACAACCTCCAAAAGGCGCTAACAGCAAGGGCAGATTTCGAGCCGGCCATGGAGGTTCGGGTTGAGGCGTTTCTTGCACAGAAGCAACTTGTGGCGGCGCGCGACGCGCTAGCGGCATTGCGAAAACAATACCCCAATAACGTCCGCGCCACCTATCTTGAGGCGTCAATCGCCTTGGCTGATGGCAACACGAAAGACGCGTTGAAAGGGTTTGAGCTTGCATATAAGGCAATCCCGTCGCCCGAGTTGGCGGTGATGCTGGCGCAACTCCATTTCCGGGAAAGCGACCGAGATGCGGCGCGATTGGTGCTCGAAACGGAGTTGAAGCGCCGTGACAGTATTGATGTGAGGCTCAGTTTGACCCGGCTTTACATGGAATTGGCCGACTGGCAGGCGGCGAAGACGCAACTCGAATTGTTGATCCAGCGGCGTCCAATGGACGCGGCGCTGGAGACCCAAATGGCGAATGTCTGGTTGGCATTAAAGGACGTTCCAAGAGCCGTGGCAGCAGCCGATCGCGCTGTGCGCCTGGCGCCTCAGGACCCGTCCGCGATTGACACGCTTGGTTGGGTGTTGATGCACGACGGGCAGTTCGATGACGCGCTGAGGCGACTGCGGGACGCACGGCTGAGGGCACCCCAAAATCTAGAAATTCGCTACCACTTGGCAGAGACGCTTCATCGAATGGGCCGAAACGATGAAGCGCGCGCCGAGCTTGGTCCTGCCGTGGCAGGTCCGGCGAGCTTCGTTGGTCGCGAGGCGGCTCTTCGATTGAGTGCGAAGTTGAAGTAACACTTGTCGAGAAATCTGACGGTTTTTCAAGGCTTGATCGGCGAACTGAGTGTATGGCATTGATATGCAACAATAAAATTTTTTGGCATGCTCGTTGCTTGTATGAAGCCAACCGTAGATATCGGAGAAAAAGATGAAAACCAATTTGCTGCGTATTGCTCTCGCCGCTGTCGCACTTTCTGCTGGGTCGGCAAGTGCAACGACTTGGACCTTTAGTGGCAGTAGTACTTCGTCCAGCATCGGAAACTCGCTATCGACGACTGCTGGAGTTTATACCGTCACGGCGACCGCTTGGTCGGACGAGGGGGGCTCGACGCTGCAGAAGGCTTACCTTAATTCGTATAGCGGCGGTTTGTCGGTACATAACGCCGTCGAATCGGCCTACGCGCCGCAACACGCGACAGACAATAATGGTGAGCGTGACTATATCCTGCTCAATTTTGGTGCCACTGCGGTGAATCTAACGCAGGTCTACAATAGCTATACATTGTATGGTGATGACATTTCTGTGTTGGCCTTTGCTGGCTCGGGGTCTGGCGCAATAATTGGAAAGTCCACTTCTCAGTTGTTGGCGGATGGCTGGCAGAGCATTGCCAACGTGAGCACCAGCAGCAACTGGTCTCCGACATTTAACAACTCAGGTACCGGTGATGTTTATTCGTCACTGTGGCTGGTGGGTGCGTACAACCCGGCTTTTGGTGGTTCGCTGTCGGATAACAATGACTACGTGAAACTGAGGAAGTTTTCCGGGGGCGTTTGCACGGCACCGGGTGGCGCCAGCGGTGGTACCTGCGGCGGTACGCCCAACAACGGCGTTCCCGAACCGGGTTCTTTGGCACTGGCCGGTCTTGGCCTGCTCGGTGTCATCGGACTGCGTCGCCGTCGTAAGTAATCTGGCGATTCAACTCCGTCCTTTGAACGGCGCCTTCGGGCGCCGTCTTTGTTTCTGGGGGGCGGATTGCGGCGATGAGCGTTCGAGGACGTGTTCGCGTTGTTGTGCGGCGCTCACCTTGGAGGGCGCTCGGCAGCAGTCTTGTTATGTGTTCGTAGGCAGAGAAGCGCGCGTCTTGGTATCGCAACGGCGCCGCCGTCGCTCACTCAGGCAAGCCAAAGCGCCGCTTTGTAGGGTGGCCAGCTCCGCTGCCCACCATCGTGCCTCACGGTAAATGTTGCAGGATAGGCGGCACGCCGCTTACCCTGCGGCGCCGACTGTCGCGAACGGCTTGGGTGAGGCGCGTGTTGCACAACGCTCGGGCGTGCCGAGATTCTGCGTTTGGACGCGCGCGACTGATCAGATCAGCCGCCTTGGTTGCCGCTATCGGCCTCGCTGGCCTCTTGCTGCTGCAGGCGCCACATCTGCGCATAGGC
>CALKWL010000198.1 GCA_938004235.1 uncultured Gammaproteobacteria bacterium | reverse complement strand
GACCACCGAGATCTACACTCTTTCCCTACACGACGCTCTTCCGATCTCGCCTGCCCGCAAGACATGGAACTCGCTGCTGCCCTGCGCCATGCGGTACTTGCGCTGGACGAAGCCGCATACCGCTTTCTCGACTTCAAGAGCGATAAAAGCAAGGGGGCGGGCACGGTGACTCACGTCGCTTTCCTGGCCGAACCCGCCACAGCTCAAACGCTCGACAAGGCATTGGCGCAAGCCCTTGCCGTCGCTTCCGGCGTTGAGCTCACCAAAAACCTCGCCAATACGCCGGGCAATGTCTGCACCCCCAGCTACCTGGCCGCCGCAGCGCAGCAGCTTGCCGCTCAAGATCCCGATCTAGCGGTTGAAGTCCTTGAGCGCGAAACCATGCAGCAACTCGGCATGGGCTCGCTGCTCTCCGTCGCCCAAGGCAGCGAGCAGCCGCCCAAACTCATCGTACTCGATTACCGCCAGGGCGCAGATGATGCCGCACCAGTCGTCCTGGTCGGCAAGGGCGTGACCTTCGACTCCGGCGGTATTTCGCTCAAACCGGGCGAAAAAATGGACGAAATGAAATACGACATGGGCGGCGCTGCCGCCGTGCTCGGCATCTTCAAGGCCGTAACCGCCATGCGACTGCCAGTCAATCTGATCGGTCTGATTCCCAGCGTGGAAAACATGCCGGCAGGCAATGCGCTCAAGCCGGGCGACATCGTCACCTCCATGTCCGGCCAGACCATCGAAGTGCTCAACACCGACGCCGAAGGCCGCCTGATCCTGTGCGACGCCCTCACCTACGCCGAACGCTACCAGCCCGCCGCCGTGATCGACATGGCCACCCTTACCGGCGCCTGCGTCATCGCCCTGGCGCGCGCGCCTTCCGGCCTGCTCGGCAACGACGACAGCCTGATCCAGTCAATTTTGCAGGCAGGCGAGATCAGCGGCGACCGCGCCTGGCAATTGCCGCTGTGGGACGACTACCAGGACCTGCTCAAATCCAATTTCGCCGACATGGCCAACATCGGCGGACGCGAAGGCGGCGCGATTACCGCCGCCGCCTTCCTCTCGCGCTTCACCAAAGCCTATCCTTGGGCGCATCTGGATATTGCGGGTACGGCATGGAACAGCGGCGATAAAAAAGGAGCCACCGGACGGCCGGTGCCGCTTGTTATGCAGTGGCTGATGGAACGGGCTGAGGAATAACAGGCTGCTGAAATACTCATTTCAGCAGCCTGTTATGGCGGGACATTCATGTCCCGCACGCAGATCAATCACGCAAGTGATTGATCTGTCGCCACCAAGCCCGGGCATGTACCGGACTTGGTGAGGCTGAAAATTCAGTTGCGCGAATGGGTGCACACCAACACATTCGCTTGCTTGACGCCTACCCAAACCTATTGATCCGACACGATTTAAACGAGAACAAGACAAGGGTTCCGTTCATGCAGAGCCTGCCGGAGCACGGCTCTTCGACAGGCTCAGAGAGAACGGATTCGTGAATAAATCGTGTCCGAACCTATAGCGATTAGGTTCTCAAGCCGACGCATGTCCATGCGCGCGGCGACGAGAAATGATCCACATGAACGGCATCCATGCCGCGCCTTAACAAACTGTTTTTCGACAGACAGTTAAGCCCGGTATCGACTATTTAATCGCCGCCTGCAAACCCTCGCATTTGATTGCCTCGATCCACGTCCCTCTCACCTGCTGCACCAGATCTGCGGGCAATGGGACATAAGCAAGCTCTTCAGCCATTTTTGACCCATGATTAAAAGCCCAGTTGAAAAACTTCAACACATCTCCGGTCGAAGCGCAGTTTTGCGGTTCCTTATAGAGAAGGATATTGGTTTGAGACGTAATAGGCCATGAGGCCGCTCCCCGCATATCAGTCAACATCAGATAATAGTCTTTGGCGCCTTTCCAGTCGGCATGGGAGGCAGCGGAAGCCGCGCTGGCTGCGCTCGCACTAACATACTGTCCATCATGGTTTTTCAACTGAACTGTTGCCAATTGGTTTTGTTTGGCATAGGCATATTCCACATAACCTATGCTTCCTTCGATCTGCTTCACGTAGGACGCAACACCTTCATTGCCCTTGCCCCCAAGCCCGCCTTTAATCCACTTGACCGATTTACCTGCTCCGATTTTTTCTTTCCATTCCGGTCTGACCTTGCTGAGATAGTCTGTAAAAATAGCCGTGGTGCCCGAGCTATACGCACGTTGAACAACAAAAATCGCCTTTTCGGCTAAAGATACCCCTGGATTCAAGGCAGCAATTCTAGTATAGTCACACTG
>CALKWL010000197.1 GCA_938004235.1 uncultured Gammaproteobacteria bacterium | reverse complement strand
ACCACCGAGATCTACACTCTTTCCCTACACGACGCTCTTCCGATCTACCCACGCTGGTGATGGTCACGATGTCGAAAGCTGTTTCCGCTGCGCTGGGGAGGAAATAAAAGCCAAAGAACAGGCCGAAGGCGCCGACGAGTATTCCCAAAATGCTGACGATGTTGGCCATTCATGGGTCTCTTGGGGGGTAATGAAGCGGTGGAAAAACCTATGTGCACGGAATATTTAGCACATCATCCTTTGGGTGATAGCCGGTAGACCTTGTGCGCGACTTCGATATGCGGACGATCCTCGCCCTCTGGATCGACCTCGAACATGGATTCGACATGGGTCAGTTCGACCTTGAAAGCCGCCTCATACAATGCAACCAGTTCGGCATCCGCTTCAAGTCTTTGCGCGGGTTGTTCATCCGCATTGGGTAGCTCGGTCGTCAAGATGAACACCTTGCCGGACGTCGGCAGAATCACCTGCAAATGTGCCACATACAGCAGGCGCACCTCCTCGGGGAAGGCCGTCAACGCAGCACGGTCATACACCGCATCAATCTGGCCGAGTTCGACCTGCGTCAAAGCGAAATAGTCGCCGCACAGAATGCTGATGCGGCCAGCCCGCCAGAGAGTGAACCCGCCTGCGGGGTGCCGCGTCGGCTGCAGACGGTTTTCCTTGAAAAAAGCGCGCACCGCAAGCGGACTCAGCTCAACACCGATAACCTCGTGCCCCTGCTGCGCCAGCCAGAGCATATCCAGACTCTTGCCGCACAGCGGGACGAAGATCCGGCTGGCCGCACCCAGCCCGAGCTCCGGCCAAAAACGCGTCAGCAGCGGATTGACTGCCGTCTGATGAAACCCGGTCTGCCGGTCACGCCAGCATCGCAGCCAGCTCGCATTGTCACAGTCGGTAATGACCTCGTCCTCGGGGGTGGCGGCTGTAAACAGTTCGGGGCAAGCTGGCATGGGTATGTACTCCAAGCGTAAACGCGGTTGTGCATCAGAAAGACTCCGATCAAACGGGCACAACGCATCTTGGAAGGACGACATGCAAGCTGGAAAGGCGCTCGTGGACGACGCGCCCCAAAGGGGGCGACGCAGTCAGGGTAACATTGATTGGGGCGGAAATGCTTGAATGATGGTCACTTGTTTAGGCAGCACAGCCCCAGGATAAGGCGCGTCGGTAAATTTTCGCCTCATGAGGTTGGGGCGTTTCGCATTTAATCACGCGCTTTATCGTGACGTGGATAGTGTGATTTACAGTGTTGTTCAGTGTGCTTCAAATTTGACCACCCGAATCAATTCACACGCGCCATTGCCCGAATCCTCGCGGGTGAGTGATGAGCGCCAATAGCCGCCACTGCCGTCACGCGCTTCGACCAATTGGCCGGTGATATGCACCACCTGGCCGGGGCGCACCTTTTTGATCTGGCTCTCAATTTCGGGTGTGGTGGGAATCAGGTGCATATTGGCGCTGTGACGCACAATGTCTTGAGGGGGAATCGGCGGCTCATTCTCCCAGCGGTAGCGATAAAAACGCCCACCCTGAGTGATGGATAATTTCTCCAGCACGGCGGAATCCGACATCACGCCCCAACCCAAGGCCAGATCGACTGGGACAAGATCAGCGCCGCGGTCGAGGTGGTAAAGCTCCTTGCTCAAAACACGCGCCTTGATCTCGAAATTGGCCAAGGCTTCCAGGGTATATTTCCCCTGTGAATAGGTAATATTTCCACGTATATCGGTTTGCACTGGATTATCTTTCACCAGGGCGCCCGGAGAAACCTTGATGGAGCGATTGTCGAAAAAATTCCATGCGCCAAAAAGAATCAGCACAATAAATACCCAAAGCCATGGGGTGTTCATGCGACCTCCGAGGTTAAATATATATTTATAAATAGGGTGTTAGTGGTGTCATTTTACAAACATGAAAATCAATAGTTGTCGCGTACCGGAAGATTGCGTGGTTTTTTTAGCGGTAGGAAGGGCTTTGTTGCACAAAGTCAGCGCTAACGTGAGCTGATACGCTTCGGAAATGAGAGTACACGAAGACGGAAAGCCGACGAAGCGTCGGTACAAAACCACCAACTGGCGCGAATACAACCAGGCACTGAAGACCCGAGGCTCGTTGAGTGTTTGGCTGGACAAGGACATGGCGTGGTTTGCCGCGCCCACGGGCAAGCGGGGTCGGAGTCCGACGTTTTCGGATGCCGCCATCCAATTCTGTCTGAGCATCAAAAATCTGTTGGGTCTTGCACTGCGCCAGGCGCTGGGGTTTGTCCAAAGCCTGCTTCGATTGGCCGACCTGTCATGGCCTGTGCCTGACTTTGCTGCTGAAATCGACGTTGCTCAGGTGCACCAAGCCTTCCTCCCAACTTTATTGATCAAAAGGCGCGCTCTTCACTACCCCCTTGTCGTGCCACAATCCATGTGGTTGAGGTTGGAGTTGAAATAGGTCGCTGATGACAACTGAAAATATGAATGACACCAACTGGATGCGCCATGCCTTGGCGCTTGCCGCGCGCGCCGAGGCGGAGGCTGTGTGTGGGGGCGATGATTCATGCGCGGGTGGGGCGGGTGGTGTTTGCAGCGCACGATCTGAAAACGGGGGCGTGCGGCAGTGCGCTTAATCTGCCGGAGCACCCTAGCCATAACCATCGTTTGCGCGTGGAGGGCGGGGTATTGGCCGAGGAGGCGGCTCAGATGCTGCACGCCTTTTTTCGTGCGCGGCGCATGAAGTCGGTGGATGAGGCGGGCAAAGAAAAGCCCGCATAAAGCGGGCTGAAGTTTGGCTGCGAGACATTGACGTCTCGCTCGGTCGAGAGATTAGCGCGCGCCGTAGACCATTTCAGCGCGGCGTTCCTGGCCGTAGCAGCTTTCGTCGGCGCTGGTGCATGAGGGTTTTTCTTCGCCGTAGCTGACGATGGAGATTTGCGCGCTGTTGACGCCTTGCAGAACGAGTGCGTCGCGTACGGCCATGGCGCGCTTTTCGCCCAAGGCGATGTTGTATTCGGCGCTGCCGCGCGGGTCGGTGAAGCCTTCGATGGTGACTTGACGCTGGGTGTTGGCACCGAGGAAGGCGGCGTTTTCAGTGATGACGGGGCGGTATTGCTGGCTGACAACGTAGCTGTCGTAGTCAAAATAGACGGTGGAGTTGATCTGCGAGGGCTTGCCCGCGTAGAGCTTGCTTTCGTCGTAGTCGGAGCCGCTCAGGCCGCTGGTGCCCGCACCAGCGCCTGTTCCCGCGCCGGCGCCTGCGCCTTCTTCGGGGGTGGTGCTACAGGCGGCCAGGCCGAGCATGGCAAGGATCAGGGCGGAGGTTTTAAGAATGCGCATGATAGGTTCCTTTTGCAAAATGAAAAAACGCTGGTTTGAGGTCTTTGGCGAGCGATTCTATAGCACCATAGACATTTATGTGAATGACTGCCGTCGTTTTTCCAGCATTTTTCGCGCCTACCGTTCTTGTGTCTTGTGAAAGTCAGCAGGCTGCGGGCTTCTGCGGCGGCGTTCGTGCGAGAATGCGCGCGGTGTTTCTATGATGAAAACTGAAATATGAGTGCGGTCAATGTAATGAACGGGAAAAAACAGGCTGCCGCCCGTGCGGCCAAGGAGCCCAGGCTCAAGGCGGCAGTACTGACCTTGCATGTGGGGCGCTTTTTGCGTGAGTCTGTGCTGTATATCGCGACGGCGATCGGCGTGTATCTGCTGTTTGTGCTACTTTCGTTTGATGTGCGCGATCCGGGCTGGTCGCAGGCGAATAATGCGAAACAGATTTTCAATGTCGGCGGCGCTCCGGGGGCGTGGATTGCCGACATTCTGTTTTATTTGAGCGGCTATGCCGCCTATATTTTGCCCTTTGGGGTGTTGATGACCGGTTGGCTGGTGCGCGGCGGGGGGAAAGTGCGCCTGTTTTCCAAAACCTGGTTGGCCTTGCGTTTATTGGGGTTTGTATTCGCTTGGCTTGCGCTGGCTGCGTTGTTTTTCCTGCATACCTACGTTGGCCAAGAAACTTTGAGCATGGGGGCGGGCGGGGTCTTGGGGCAGGCGCTCGCGCTTTTGGTCACGCCCTGGGTCGGGGTGGTCGGCGCCAGCCTGATTTTTTTTCCAGTCGCCTTGCTTGGTTTGACGCTGTTCAGCGGGTTTTCCTGGGTCGGGCTGTTTGACCTCATTGGCGGCGGATTGTTGGCCATGTTTTCCTGGATGGGCGGGCGACGCACCGAAACAGAAGAGGACGCCGCTGTTGAGGAGGCTGGAGAGCTTCCGCCCCAGACGCCTGTGGAGCTTGCGCCCATGCAGGCGGATGTTGCGTATGCCCCGCTGACGCGCTACGACGACGACCCGCCCTGGGCGACGGTGAGCGACAGGGTGGAGAACGATTCGGATGCGTGGGGCGAGGATCGAGTTGAGGACGATGCGCCGGATGCGTCTGTGCCCTCTGTTGCGGCATTTGAGCTGCCGCCTGTGTCCCAGGCCGTATCCCAGCCTGCGACTCCGGTGAGTGCACCCGCACCCCAGCCTGTTGCACCGACGCAGGTTACTCCTGTGACGAACGCCCGGCCTCCGTTGCGCGTGACGCGACCGCTTACGCCTTCCGTTGCCCAGCTGCCGGATATTTCTCTGTTGGATCCTCCGCGTGTGCGCATCGGCGGTTATTCTGCCGATACGCTGAATGCGATGTCGCGCCTGATTGAGGAGCGCTTGCAGGAGTACAACGTGCAGGTGCGGGTGGTGCTGGCGCAGCCGGGGCCGGTGATTACGCGCTTTGAGCTGGAGCTTGCGCCGGGCGTCAAGGTGAGTCAGATCAGCAATCTGGCCAAGGATCTGGCACGTTCTCTGGCCATGATTAGCGTGCGCGTGGTCGAGGTTATTCCTGGAAAATCAACGGTTGGGCTTGAGGTTCCTAATGTTCAGCGTGAAGTGATTGCCTTCTCGGAAATGATCGGTTCCAAGGTCTATCAGGAGGCGACCTCGCCCGTGACCCTGGTGCTGGGCAAGGATATTGCCGGGCAGCCGGTGGTGGCCGATCTGGCGCGGATGCCGCATTTGCTGGTGGCGGGGACGACCGGTTCGGGTAAGTCGGTGGGTGTGAACGCCATGTTGATGTCGATGTTGTTCAAGTCCACGGCGGATGAAGTGCGTTTGATTCTGATTGACCCGAAGATGCTGGAGCTGTCAATTTACGAGGGCATTCCGCATCTGCTCGCGCCGGTGGTCACCGACATGAAAGAGGCGGCGAATGCCTTGCGCTGGGCGGTGGGCGAGATGGAGCGGCGCTATCGGCTGATGTCGGCGCTTGGGGTACGCAATCTGGCAGGAATGAACAAGAAGCTGCGCGAGGCGCGTGAAGCCGGGCAGCCGGTGCGCGACCCTCTCTACAACCATGCCGAGGCGCTCGATCCGGATGTGCCCGCACCGGAGCTGGAGCCCTTGCCTTACATCGTGATCGTGGTGGACGAGTTCGCCGACATGATTATGGTGGTGGGCAAAAAGGTTGAGGAGCTGATTGCGCGCATTGCACAAAAGGCGCGGGCGGCGGGCATACATTTGATTGTGGCGACGCAACGGCCTTCGGTGGATGTGATTACCGGCTTGATTAAAGCCAATATTCCCACGCGCATTGCTTTCCAGGTATCGAGCAAGATCGACTCACGCACCATTCTGGATCAGATGGGCGCGGAATCCCTGCTCGGGCATGGTGATATGTTGTATCTTGCCCCCGGAACCGGTCTTCCCGTACGCGTGCACGGTGCGTTTGTCTCCGATCAGGAGGTGCATAACGTGGTGGAGATGCTGAAAAGCACGGGGGAGCCGCGTTATGTGGAAGGGGTATTGGAGGAGTCCGCCGTGACCCTGCCGGGCGAAAAGCCTGCCGCCGGGGCGGGTGGGGATGCGGAAAGCGACCCGCTCTACGATCAGGCCGTGGCCGTGGTGCTGGAGTCGCGCAAGGCGTCGATTTCGTATGTGCAACGCCGCCTGAAGATCGGCTACAACCGTTCAGCGCGCTTGATCGAGGACATGGAGGCCGCCGGCATTGTTGGTCAGTTGCAGGCGAATGGTCAGCGCGAAATTCTGGTTCCGGGCGGGCGGGAGTGAACTTGAGCGCTGAGCTTGCGCCCAACTCCGGGCTGAATCAATTGTTATTGATACGGCACGGAGAATTTTTGAATCCGACGGGTGTCAGAAGGACAATCGCTGTCGGTCGCTCTCGGAGCGCCGTATCAATAGGAGCAATCATGCGTTTTGCGGATTTTTGGCGTGTTTTGGCGCTGTTGAGCCTGTCGTTCAATGCCTGGGCGGGGACGACGCTGGATGGGCTGGACGGTTTTCTGAAAAATATGAAGACCCTGCAAGGCGAGTTCGTACAGACCCAGTTCAACGCCGATCGTCGCGAAACCCAGCGCGCGAGCGGTACGTTGGAGCTTGCGCGCCCCGGCAAGTTTCGTTGGGTGTATGCCCAGCCCTACCATCAGGAGTTGGTGGCGGATGGTGAGTCGCTGTGGATTTACGATCAGGATCTGGAGCAGGTGACACAGAAGCCTTTGCTGCAAGCCACGGCGCAGGCGCCGATCATGCTGTTACTGGAAAAAAAATCGCTGGACAAGGATTACCTGCTGACCGATCTGGGCAGCGATCAGGGCTTGAACTGGGTTGGGTTGAAGCCGCGCAAGGACGAAGCCGATGTACGCGAAGTCAAACTGGCGTTCGATAAAAACATGCTGGCGCGGATGCAGCTGACCGATGCCTTTGGGCAGATTACGCTGATTGAATTTAAAGCGATGAAGATGAATCCGCCGCTGCCGGATAATGTCTTCACGTTTGTGCCGCCCGCTGGTGTGGATGTGGTGCGGGCGGCGCAGTAACCCTTGAAATGACAGATCTTTTCATGTCGTCCACGCAGCCCTGGCGACCTCTAGCCGACCGAATGCGCCCTGCCTCGCTGGACGAGGTGGTGGGGCAGCCACAACTTCTGGATGCCGGGCGGCCTTTGCGCCGTGCGCTGGATGCAAAACATCTGCACTCGATGCTGTTCTGGGGGCCGCCGGGTACGGGTAAAACCACGCTGGCTCGGCTGATGGCCGAAGCGTTTGGTGCGCGCTATTTGACGCTTTCAGCGGTACTCGCGGGAGTGAAGGAGGTGCGCGAGGCGGTGGAGCAGGCACGGCAGTATGCCGCCGAAGCCGGAAAACCCACCCTGTTGTTCGTGGATGAAGTGCATCGCTTCAACAAGGCGCAGCAGGATGCGTTTTTGCCGCATATCGAATCCGGCACACTGGCTTTGGTGGGCGCGACCACGGAAAACCCGTCCTTTGCCCTGAATAATGCGCTGCTTTCGCGCTTACGAACCTATGTGCTCAAACCGCTGGATGCTGAAGCTCTGGTGGCGCTGTTGCGTCGTGCCTTGCTGGATGTCGAGCGTGGTCTGGGGGCATTGAATGTGGGTGCCGATGATGCGGCTTTGTTGCGTCTTGGACAGGCGGCGGATGGCGATGCGCGGCGTGCGCTGAATATGCTGGAAATGGCGGCGGACTTTGCCAGTGCAGGTGTCATTGACGAGGCGGCGCTGGCGCAGGTGGCCGAGCAGGCACCGCGCCGTTTCGATCATGGTGGCGATGTGTTTTATGACCAGATTTCGGTGTTGCACAAGGCCTTGCGCGGTTCCGACCCGGATGCGTCCTTATACTGGCTGGCGCGCATGTTGGATGGTGGTGCCGATCCGGAATACATTGCTCGCCGTCTGGTGCGCGTGGCCTCCGAGGACATTGGTAATGCCGACCCGCGCGCCCTGAGTTTGACCCTGGAGGCTTGGCAGGCCTACCAGCGCCTGGGCTCACCCGAGGGGGAGTTGATGTTGGCGCAGGCCGTGGCGTATCTGGCGCTGGCACCAAAAAGCAACGCGGTGTACATGGCCTTCAAGGCGGTGATGAAGGAAGCGCGTGAACGTGGCAGTCTTGAAGTGCCGATGCACCTGCGCAATGCGCCGACCAAATTGATGAAACAGCTCGATTATGGCAAGGGTTACCGTTACGCTCATGACGAACCGGATGCGTTTGCCGCCGGTGAAACCTATCTACCGGATGCGCTGATCGGGCGGCAGTGGTATCAGCCGGTGGCGCGGGGTTTTGAGATTAAGTTGAAGGAAAAACTCGATCATCTGCGTGAGCAGAATGCGCGAGCAGGCGCGAAAAAACGGGAGGAATCATGATGAAAACGTTCAAGGGTGCTTCTATAAATTCAATCAAGCCGATGATGGCAAGGCAAAATGCGGCGAAAAAGCGCAGCATAGACAGCTATGTGAGTATTTTGAGTCGTATTTTGACGCAGCCAGCGCGGCTTCAGTGGATTTATAGAAGTGCCCTCAAAACTTTGGGCATGTTGTTGTGTGTTATGCCGATGCTGGCCTGGGCCGAAGGCGAAAAAGCCCCTGAGCGCGAGGTGATGAAACTTGCCCCCGAGCATGAGGCGCATGTGCGTTATGAAATGCGCGGTTTTCTGGTGTCCTTGCAGGGTATCAACGAGGCTTTGGCCAAGCAGGATTTCGAGGCCGTGGCGCGTTATGCGCGTCAATCCGGCGCGTCTGCGCCGCAGGCTGCGCCGCGTGGTCTGGGTAAGGCGCTGCCACCGCGTTTCCGCGAAATGGGCGGCGCGACCCATGCGGCCTTCGATCAGCTCGCGGTGGATGCGCAGACCATGGGCGATACCCGCGTGGTGCTGGAACAGGTGTCCGGTATCATGAAACAGTGCATTCAATGCCACGCGGCTTATCGCTTTGGCAAGTAAATCCGCATGATGGCAAGCATGAGTCCCGCGTTCTGGCTGGCGCTCGGTCTTGCCGGGGCGCTGGGGGCAATGGCGCGCTTTGGCCTGAATTACTGGATGATGCAGTGGTTCGGGCGTGAGTTTCCCTGGGGAATTTTCAGCATCAATATCCTTGGTTCGTTTCTGATCGGCTTTCTGGGCGTGTTCCTGCTCTCCAAGTTGCACTGGGATGAGCCGCTGCGCATCGTGGTACTGACTGGATTTCTGGGCGCGTTCACCACGTTTTCCGCCTTTAGCATCGACGCGCTGACCCTGCTTGAGCGTGGGACGTGGTTGCTCGCCATGTTTTATATCGTCGGCAGCGTGACGTTTGCCCTTTTGGCTGCGCGTGGCGGAATGTTGCTGGCTGAACGGCTGTTGTAAACGTGGACAAGGCTGCGCTGGTCGAGCGCATCAAACTCTGGGGCAAGGCGCTTGGCTTTCAGCAGGTCGCCATTGCCTCCCCTGATTTAAGCCGCTTTGAAGCCGGTTTTGTGCGCTGGCTGGATGGCGGGATGCACGGCGAGATGGACTACATGGCGCGTCATGGTCTCAAGCGTTTGCGCCCGGCAGAGCTGCAATCCGGCACACGCAGCGTGATTAGCGTGCGCATGGATTACATGCCTGACGCGCTGGCCGACGCGCCGCGTGTCATGCAGGACGGGCGTTTGGGCTATGTCAGCCGCTACGCGCTGGGGCGTGATTATCACAAGTTGATGCGCGCACGCCTGCAACAGCTGGCTGAACGCATCGAGGCCGAGATTGGCGCCTTCGGGCATCGGGTATTTGTGGACAGCGCGCCGGTGTATGAAACCGGGCTGGCGGAAAATGCCGGGCTGGGCTGGAAGGGTAAGCATTCGCTGATTCTTAACCGTGGCGCAGGCTCGTGGTTTTTCCTGGGCGAGCTGTTCGTTGATCTGGATTTGCCGCTCGATACGCCAAGTGAGCAAGGGCATTGCGGGCGTTGCACCGCTTGCATGGACGTGTGTCCCACTAAGGCCATTGTGGCCGAAGGCGTGGTCGATGCGCGTTTGTGTATTTCGTATCTGACCATTGAACACGCGGGCGCGATTCCCGTCGAGTTGCGCCCGCTGCTGGGCAATCGCATTTACGGCTGTGATGATTGCCAGTTGATCTGCCCGTGGAATCGCTTTGCCCAGCCCACCGACGAGGCGGATTTCAAGCCGCGTCATGGCTTGCAGTCTGCCGATTTGCTGGATTTGTGGGCGTGGACGGAAGAAGAGTTCCTGCGCCGCACCGAAGGCTCGGCCATACGGCGCATCGGCTATGAGCGCTGGCGACGCAATCTGGCGGTGGCTTTGGGTAATGCGCCGGGGGATGGTGCAATCGTCGAGGTCTTGCAGCGCGATTTGCCAAAGGCCAGCCCGATTGTTGCCGAACACATACGCTGGGCGTTGGAGCAACATCTGACACACATCAGCCTTGAGCGTAATGATATGCCTCACTACACTACCAACAAATAATACTAGTTGGTATAGAGGTGCGGCCATGGCCAAAAACACAAGTGTCACGCTAGGCGAACACTTTGATGGGTTCGTCAGTCAACAACTACATTCGGGTCGTTACGGATCAGCGAGTGAGGTGATTCGCGCTGGCTTACGTCTTTTGGAAGCGAACGATGTCAAGTTACAAGCTTTGCGCACTTTGCTTGAAGAAGGTGAAAAAAGCGGCGTAGCCGATTACTCCTATGAAAAGCTTGTTGCCGAATTGGATCGTGAAACGAGCTAATGGCTACTTTCCGCTTAACCCGGCAGGCGCAAGCCGATTTGCTTTCGATTGCACGTTACACGCAAAAAGAATGGGGTACGGTGCAGCGCAATATCTATTTGAAAGATATGGATAATCGCTTCAACGAGCTATCCGTAAACCCCTTGATGGGGAAAGCGTGCAGCGAAATCAAAGAGGACTACAGCAAATTTCCGCAAGGCAAACACGTCATTTTTTATAAATCAGTTTCAGCGCAAGACATTCTGATTGTCCGGATTTTGCACCAAAGCATGGATTATGCGTCGAAGTTTTAGCAGCTTACCGCACAGACTTGACGAGGCTTTTAAAAGTCACTTCCCAGCCCACCAGTCAAGCGCCTTGGCGCATGTGTCCGGGGCTTGAGCCATACCTTCCTTGATTGACTCGCGCATACCCGGCACGGCGAGCAGGTAGCGCGTTTCTTGAAAGGCTGATGAAGAGCAGGTGGTTGGACAATGATCTGTGCTTACAGCCTGAAGGACGCAGTGCAAATTTTTGGGGTCTTTTTCCATCGAGTCTGACCGCATCATTGAGTCGCATATGCCGGCTTTTAACCCGCCCTCCAGCAGCAATTGTGGGCTACGCGGTCTGGCTCACTCGCAGCGAAACAGCACTTCGGATTCAGGCCATCGACCAAGTGGGCCAGCCGGTATTTCCTTGGTATTCACCACCTTCACTGATTTTCCGCTGTTTTTGCAATAAGCATCCGCATCCAAGATCGCAGCTGCCTTTAGAGAGTCTGGGGCGACCCAGAAACCTTCACCCTGTCGAGTGACTGTGTGCAACCCTTCACCACGCGGAACGACACCCGTGGTTGGCGTGGCGCATGCCGACAATAAAAGCACCGTTGAGACTGAGAAAATCAGTTTGTTCATACTCCCCTCCATAAGGACTACTCAAATTCTAACTACTTACAAAAGGCCTAAATTATTACCAGCTGGTGCCGCATTAGCGGCATCCAGCAGCCGGAGGGAGCGGGGCAGTGCGTCATATTTAGGTTCCTACTCGACGATGAAACCCGCATAACGACTATCTATTCGGAGTGCAGGCTCGGAACAGTACCCGAAGTACTTTTGGCAATCAAATTGGTTCATTTTCGCTGTGCCTGGATAACAGAGCGACACAAAATAAGCACTACCTGCGAGGGATTCATAGTGCCTTTAACACATCCAGCGCCATTTCCTTTACCGCTGCACCACCCAAACCAAGAGTGTTTTTACTCAGATTTGTATTGTTCATGCCGCCTATGCGTTCAAGCCAAGCGCGGTGATACTGTTCTGATCTATCGATAGTACTGATGCGTGATTCCTTAGTCTTTATCGAAGCCCAGTTGCTGTGATTTGGATCGATATGCCGGTGGTAAAGGTACGAAACAAAGAAAGTAGCGCCGATGGTAGTGAGCTGTTCGCCGCCCTCAAAGCAAAACACATGGCGTCCGGTAGTCGCGTGCGTCATTTAATGTTTCCCCGCAATGCCGATGAAAAATAGCCTTAAAAAGTCCAACATAAAGTTTTTTCATGTGCCTAAAGTGCTTTATGCAGCGCAAGCGCCGTGTAACACGCTAATAATTTGCCGTGTAGAAATGTACATAACGCCTTTACTATTTGTTTTTAAATGCTTTGTTACTGGCATCTCAAATCCCCCGCGCCTGCTGCTCCGCATTGCCGATATAGCTGGCTGGGGTCATGGCCAAAAGCTGGGTTTTAGCTTCAGTCGAGATGTCGAGTTTTTCAATGAATTCACGCATGGAGGCGGCGTTGACGCGCTTGCCTCGAGTCAGCTCCTTGAGCTTTTCATAGGGCTGTTCGATGTTGTAACGGCGCATCACGGTTTGCACCGCTTCACCGAGCACTTCCCAGTTGCTGTCCAGTTCGGCCAACATGCCTTCACGATTGGCTTCCAGTTTGCCTAGCCCACGTCCGAGCGATTGATAGGCGATGGTGCAGTGCGCCATGGCCAAGCCGAGTGCGCGCAACACGGTGGAGTCGGTCAGGTCGCGTTGCCAGCGTGAGATCGGCAGTTTTTGTGCAAAGTGGGTAAGCAGGGCATTGGCGATGCCGAGGTTGCCTTCGGCATTTTCGAAGTCAATGGGGTTGACCTTGTGCGGCATGGTGGATGAGCCAACTTCGCCCGCTACGGTGCGTTGTTTGAAGTGACCCAAGGCAATGTAACCCCAGGCATCACGCGCAAAGTCGATCAGGATGGTGTTGCTGCGCACCAGCGCGTCGCAGTATTCGGCGATGTAGTCGTGCGGTTCGATCTGGATGGTGTAGGGGTTCCAGGTCAGGCCGAGGCTTTCGACGAAGTTTTGCGCGAACTGTTACCAGTCAACTTCGGGATAGGCGGCAAGATGGGCGTTGTAGTTGCCGACCGCGCCATTGATTTTGCCCATGATTTCAACTTGGCTAAGTTGTTCACGCTGACGCTTGAGGCGATAGGCGACATTGGCGAATTCCTTGCCCATGGTGCTGGGCGAGGCGGGTTGGCCGTGGGTGCGCGAGAGCAGGGGCGCGTCGGCCAGATCATGCGCCATGCCGCGCAGGGTGTTGAGGATGTTGTCAATGCGCGGCAGCAGAACCTGGTTGCGCCCTTCGCGCAGCATCAGGGCGTAGGCGAGGTTGTTGATGTCTTCCGAGGTGCAGGCAAAGTGAAAAAACTCGCTGATGGCCGCCAGCTCAGCGTTGTTTTGCACCTTTTCCTTGAGGAAGTATTCCACCGCCTTCACGTCATGGTTGGTGGTTTTTTCGATGTTTTTAACGCGGCGCGCATCGTCGGCGTTGAAGTGGGTCACGATGTCATCCAATACGCCGCTGGCATGGGCAGACAGCGCCGGCACTTCGTTAATTGCAGGATGCGCCGCCAGGGCTTGCAGCCAGCGCACTTCGACCAGCACCCGATGACGAATCAGACCAAATTCACTGAAAATGGGGCGCAAATCATCAGCTTTTTCGGCATAGCGTCCATCGACAGGGGATAGCGCCATCAGGGTGAAATCAGCAGTGCTTGGGTGTGTCATGGTTCAGACTCGTGATTTTTGGTGTTTTGGGAATGGCCGAATGTTAGCACGCCGTCACGGCGGCTTCGGCAGTGTGATCTGCGCATGACAATTTGTGTGATTGTGTGGTTAAATGCGTGCCGCAATGCGCGCAGCTGACGTTTGCTCACGCCGTATTGCGTTTCTAGAACACACTCCACACGCGCATCACCTTTCTGAACGGCGGGGTGCCTTGTTTCCCGGAATTGACGCCGGGTTTCAGGTCGCTGCTCAGGATGCGCGGAGGCTTAACCCCATAGAGGATTATAAAAATGGCTCAAGTCAGTATGCGTCAAATGTTGGAAGCGGGTGTTCACTTCGGTCACCAGACCCGCTACTGGAACCCCAAGATGGCTCCTTACATCTTCGGCGATCGCAACAAAATTCACATTATCAACCTTGAAAAGACCGTGCCGATGTTTAATGACGCACTGAATTTTCTGGGCAAGATCGCGGCTAAAGGCGGTACGGTTCTGTTCGTGGGCACCAAGCGTTCCGCGCGCGATGTAATTGGCGAGCAGGCCGCACGTTGCAATATGCCTTATGTCAATCACCGCTGGTTGGGCGGCATGATGACCAACTTCCGTACGGTCAAGCTGTCTGTGCGTCGTCTGAAGACCCTGCAAACCATGTCGCAGGACGGCAGCTTTGATCGTCTGGTCAAGCGCGAAGCTCTGGATATGCAGCGTGAAATGGAAAAACTGGAGAAGAGCCTCGGCGGTATCCAGAATATGGAGCACCTGCCCGATGCACTGTTTGTGATCGACGTGGATCATGAGTCCATTGCCATTACTGAAGCGCGCAAGCTGGGCATTCCTGTCGTGGGTGTGGTGGACACCAACAGCTCGCCGGATGGCGTTGATTACATCATTCCAGGAAACGATGACGCCATTCGCGCCGTTCAACTGTATGTCATGGCGGTAGCGGATGCTGTCGAAGACGCCAAAGGCTCTGTGACAGTGGGTAGCGATGACTTCGTTGAGGTTAGTGAGGCTGCGGCCTGAGCCTGCGCTTGCTAAGTCGTCACTGCGTTGACGTTTGAATGATTTCGCACGGGTCCTTATGACCCGTTGTTTTTGTCAGCTTTATGGAGAATTTTATGAGCACGATTTCTGCGAGTCTGGTGAAGGAACTGCGTGAGCGTACCAGCGCCGGCATGATGGAATGCAAGAAGGCGCTGGTTGAGGTCGGTGGTGATATCGAGGCGGCGATTGAGTGGATGCGCAAGCAGGGCTTGGCCAAGGCCGACAAGAAGTCGGGCCGCACGGCGGCTGACGGCGTGGTGGTGATTGCCGTGTCTGAGGACGGTAAGTCCGCTGCGCTGGTTGAAATCAATTCTGAAACCGACTTTGTTGCCAAGAGTGAGGATTTCATCAAGTTTGCCAATGAGGTGGCGGCGGTTGTGCTCAAGCAGAATCCTGCCGACGTTGATGCCCTGCTGGCTGCGCCGATGGCAAGCGGTGAGGATGTGAATACCGTGCGTTCTGCGCTGGTCGCCAAAATTGGTGAGAACATCCAGGTGCGCCGCTTTGTGCGTATTGAAACCACAGGCGTCATCGGAGCCTACCGTCATGGTGAGCGTATTGGCGTGTTGACCGAAATGACCGGGGGCGATGTGTCCGTGGCCAAGGATGTTTCCATGCACGTTGCGGCCAGCCGTCCGGTGTGCGTTTCTGAGGCCGATGTTCCGGCGGAACTGGTGGAGAAAGAGCGTGCCATTTTCCTGGATCAGGCGATGCAAAGCGGCAAGCCCGCTGAGATTGCCGCCAAGATGGTCGATGGCCGTATTCGCAAATTCCTGGCTGAAGTTGCGCTGACCGGCCAGCCCTTCGTCAAGGATGCGGATGTGACCGTGGGCGCCATGCTGAAGAAGGCAGGTTGTGAGGTGACTCAATTCGTGCGCTTTGAAGTGGGCGAGGGGATCGAGAAGCAAACCACCGATTTCGCCGCCGAGGTTGCAGCGCAGGTCGCGGCCAGCTGATGCCGTTCGATGAGGGGTGTATCTTGCGTCACCCCTTTTTGAACTCTGGCGCTAGGCATGATTTTGAAAAACAGCTTTCATGCTGTTTCAAAGTCGCGTCTCGCGCGAGTTGTTTTGTGGCACGACGCCTCTGGCGTGCTTTACCAGGCTGCTGAAGTGTTCATTTCAGCAGCCTGGTAAGGCGGCTCTGTTTTCTTATTTGGTTTTTTCTACTGAGGTTAAATCATGCAAAGTCATTCGCTCCGTTATCGTCGCGTCCTTCTCAAATTGAGCGGTGAGGCGTTGATGGGGGCATTTGATTACGGTATTGACCCTCAGGTTCTCCATCGCTTGGCAGGCGAGATTTTGCACTTGCAAAAACTGGGTGCCGAAATTGCCTTGGTGATCGGCGGTGGCAATATTTTCCGTGGCGCGGGGCTGGCTGAAGGCGGTATGGATCGCGTCACAGGCGATCACATGGGGATGCTCGCCACGGTGATGAATGCACTGGCCATGCAGGATGCCATCGAACGTCAGGGCGGCGAGGTGCGCGTGATGTCCGGGCTGTCCATTCATCAGGTGTGTGAAGATTATGTGCGCCGTCGCGCAGTGCGCCACCTGGAAAAAGGGCGTGTGGTGATTTTTGCCGCTGGAACGGGGAGCCCTTATTTCACCACGGATACGGCCGGCAGCCTGCGGGCGATTGAGTCCTGCTGCGACGTTCTCATCAAGGCGACCAAGGTTGACGGCGTTTATGACTGCGATCCGTTCAAAAATCCGGGTGCGCGTCGTTATGAAACCTTGACCTACGATGAAGCGATTACTCGCCAGCTTGGCGTGATGGATGCGACCGCGTTGGTCATGTGCCGCGACAATGATTTACCCCTCATCGTCGCCGATATCAATACGCCCGGTCTGTTGCAGAGCCTGGTGATGGGGGAGCGTGTGGGAACTTTGGTGACACGGGAGATACAGTGAAATGATTGAAGCACTACGAAAAGATGCCGAATCGCGCATGGGCAAGAGCCTGGAGTCCTTGAAGAACGAATTGTCCAAGGTGCGTACAGGGCGTGCGCATCCGTCGATCCTGGATCATGTCAAGGTGGAATATTACGGTCAGGAGGTTCCGCTTTCCCAAGTCGCCAAGGTGGTTGCGGAAGATGCGCGTAATTTGAGCGTGACGCCTTGGGAAAAAGATATGGTAAGCAAGATCGAGAAGGCCATTATGACGTCCGATCTTGGTTTGAATCCGATGAGCATGGGCATGGTGATTCGTGTGCCTTTGCCTGCATTGACGGAAGATCGTCGCCGCGAACTGGTCAAGGTGGTGCGCGGCGAAGCTGAAGCTGCCAAGGTGGCTATCCGCAATATCCGCCGCGATGTGAATGGGACGTTGAAGAACCAGCTCAAGGACAAGTTAATTAGTGAAGATGAGGAGCGCCGCGCACAGGATGTGACTCAGAAGCTGACGGACAAGGCGGTTGCGGATGTGGATGTCATCCTGGCGGCCAAGGAGAAGGAGCTGATGGAAGTTTGAGGCTGCTCTCTTAACAGGAGGCTGAAAAACTCATGGATGAGTTTTTCAGCCCTGCCAAGTCCGGTACATGCCCGGACTTGGCAGCGACAAATCAATCACTTGCGTGATTGATTTGCGTGCGGGACATTCATGTCCCGCTTTAACAGGCTGCTGAAATACTCATTTCAGCAGCCTGTTAGGCGAATGCCCCTTTTTATTCTCTTTATACGGCACGGCTTTGAGCGCTTCAGATCAATCGTCAAGTTATCCAGCTGATGCTGTCCCGAAGCATATTGCCATCATCATGGACGGCAATGGCCGTTGGGCGAAGCAGCACGGTATGCCGCGCGTTATCGGGCATCGGCGAGGCGCAACTGCGCTGCGCCATATTGTTCGTGCATGTATCAAAAGAAACGTCTCCGTTCTGACCGTTTTCGCTTTTTCGAGCGAGAACTGGTTCCGCCCTGAAGCCGAGGTTAAAGCCTTGATGGTGCTGTTTGCGCACTCCTTGCGACGTGAGGTTGAAAAGCTGCACGACGCTGGAGTGCGCTTGCGTTTCATTGGTGATCGCGGTCGTTTTGATTTTGCGTTAAGGCAGCGTATGGAGGCTGCTGAGCGCCTGACCGCAAATAACCGGCGCATGACCATGGCGATTGCGGTGAATTACGGCGGGCGCTGGGACATTGTGCAGGCCGCACGCGCGTTGCTGGCGGATGTGCAGGCGGGTAGCACCAGCCTGGAGAGCATCAATGAGACAACGCTATCCGCACACCTGGAACTATTCGATTTGCCTGAGCCTGATCTATTGATTCGAAGCGGCGGCGAGCAGCGCATCAGCAATTTCCTGTTGTGGCAGATGGCCTATACCGAGTTGTTTTTTACGCCAACCCTGTGGCCCGATTTTTGTGTGGATGATCTGGATCAGGCGATAAGCTGGTTCGCTGGACGCAATCGACGCTTTGGTCGGGTAGAAAGCGCGTGATGAGGGGCTTGCGTGCTTAAAAAGCGTATTTTGACCGCGCTGACTCTGGTGACGGTGCTCGTATTGACGCTGTTCTGGCTGCCGCCTCTGGTGTTTCAGCT
This sequence comes from uncultured Gammaproteobacteria bacterium, assembly GCA_938004235.1. Lineage (GTDB taxonomy): Bacteria > Pseudomonadota > Gammaproteobacteria > Halothiobacillales > Halothiobacillaceae > Thiofaba. The sequence continues at coordinate 5,795 of CALKWL010000197.1, read as the reverse complement.
GTTCATGGGGCTGGTCGTGGCCTTGGTGGCCTTTGAGTGGGCGGCTTTGGCTGGGTGGAGCGGGCTGCCGCGTTGGCTGTATGTCGCGGGCGTTGTGCTTGCGGGGGCGGCATTGATCTTCCTGCCGCTCGGCGCGTCGCTGCATTTGGGATTATTGATCGCGGGTGTTTTGCTTTGGATTTTGTTGAGTTTGCGCGTTTTTTTGTACGCGCATGTTCCCGAGGCTTTTCATCACGCGCGGTTCAAGCTGCTGTTGGCGCCCTTGGTGTTGTGGACAGCCTGGCTTGCTATGGAGCGCCTGCATTCATTGCCGGATGGCGCTTGGTGGGTGATGGGTACCCTGTTGGTGGTCGCGGTGGCTGATAGTGCGGCTTTTTTTGTCGGAAGTCTGTTGGGGCGAGTAAAACTTGCGCCGCATATCAGCCCCGGTAAGACGGTTGAAGGCTTGTTGGGTGGCTTGTTCGGCGTGGCGGTGTATGCCTTGATTGCGCATTTGTTTTTGCCGTTTTCGCAACTTCCACTCTGGGCCTGGCTTGCCCTGAGCCTTGCGGTCACCCTGTTTTCCGTGATTGGTGATTTGCACGAGAGTCTGCTTAAGCGCGAGGCTGGCGTGAAAGATAGCGGCGCTCTTTTGCCAGGGCACGGCGGCGTGTTTGATCGGGTGGACAGTCTTCTGGCCGCTGCGCCGATTATGGTTTTTGGCCTGGTGTTGATGGGTGTAGGTGGTTTGGTATGACAATAGCTTCCAGACAGGGGGTGTGCGTTCTCGGGGCAACAGGCTCCATCGGCCAGAGCGCCCTGGATGTTCTGCGACGTCACCCCGACCGCTGGCGGGTCGAGGCGCTGGGGGCGAATCGTGATGTTGCTGGGATGTTGGCCGCCTGTGTGGAATTCAGACCGCGAGTTGTCGCCATGGCCGATACCTTCGCCGCCGCCGAGCTGGAAGATGCGCTGCGTGCCAGGGGGGTGATGACCGAAGTGCTGTCTGGCGAAAAGGGCATGGAGGCCATTGCGGCGGATGCGGCCAGTACGGTGGTGGTGGCTGCAATCGTGGGCGCGGCGGGGCTGTGTTCGTCCCTTGCCGCCGTACGCGCAGGCAAGCGCGTGCTCCTGGCGAATAAGGAGGCGCTGGTGATGTCCGGCGCTTTGTTCATGGCCGAGGTTGCCGCGCATCGGGCGACCTTGATTCCCCTGGATAGCGAACATAATGCCTTGTTTCAGTGTATGCCTGCATTTGCAGCAAATCCTGGCAGTGAGTCTGCGGGCGTTGAGTCGCTGATTCTCACAGCCTCGGGAGGGCCGTTCAGAGAATGGTCAGAGGAGCGACTGGCGCAGGCCAGCCCTGAGCAGGCGTGTGCTCACCCGAACTGGTCGATGGGCAGGAAAATTTCGGTGGATTCGGCCAGTCTGATGAACAAGGGGCTGGAGGTTATCGAGGCCTATTGGTTATTTTCCATGCCGATTGAACGCATCAAGGTTGTGATTCATCCCCAGAGCATTGTGCATTCGATGGTGTCTTATCGCGACGGTTCGGTGCTGGCTCAGCTTGGTTTGCCCGATATGCGCACCCCCATTGCCCATGCGTTGGCCTGGCCCGAACGTGTGATCTCGGGGGTGGGGGAGCTAGACTTGACTCAGTTGTCGGACTTGAGTTTTGTTGCACCCGATACTGGACGTTTCCCGTGTTTGCGTCTGGCCTATGCGGCGCTGGCGCAGGGCGGGTTGGCGCCCGCCGTGTTGAACGCAGCGAACGAAGTCGCTGTGGAGGCGTTTTTGAAGCGTCATATCGGATTTATGCAGATTCCTGCATTGATTGAGGCGGTTATGAGGGGGGCGGCATCCGGCGAAGCACGTACCTTGGATGATGTATTTGCGGCGGACGTTCACGCACGCGTGCTGGCCGAAGAATGGCGGCGCAAGCATGGGAGGAAATGCGCATGACGCATGTGCTGTTCAGCATCCTGGGCTTTCTTCTAACCGTCGGTCTCCTCGTGGTGGTGCACGAGTGGGGACATTACTTTGTGGCGCGTCGTCTTGGCGTCAAAGTGTTGCGCTTTGCGATTGGTTTTGGCCCGGTGCTGTACGCTTGGCGGCGCGGAGAGACGGAATTTGCCGTGAGCGCCGTTCCTCTGGGCGGCTATGTCAAGATGCTGGATCATCGCGAGGGCGAGGTCGATCCTGCGGAGGCTGGGCGCGCCTTTGATCGCCAGTCATTGGGTAAGCGCGCAGCCATCGTGGTTGCCGGTCCTGCGGCCAACCTGATTTTTGCGATTCTTGCCTACATGGCCATGTTTATGGTCGGTGTGCAAACCTTAGCTCCTATTGTCGGAGAGCCGCCTGCCGAAACGGCAGCGCAACGCGCCGGCATCAAGGCAGGCGAAGAAATTATTGCCGTGAACGGCCAAAATGTGAACGGTTTCGACGCCTTGAGGGTCGCGGTGATGCAGGCCGCGGCAGGAGATCAGAGCATTCGCCTGAGCGTGCGAGAAGATGTCTTAAATGTGAATCCGGCTTCAGGCGGGCGTGAGCGCGAAGTGCTGTTGCCGGGTGCGCCTTACCATTTGTTCGCCAGTCGGGATGATCCCCTAAAGCAGCTTGGTCTGCACCCATGGCAGCCTGATCGCGGGACGCTGACGGTAAAAAAAATCTCTTCAGGCAGCGCGGCTGAACAGGCAGGTCTCAGCATCGGCGATCGTATTACCGGCTATCAGGGACGCGCCTTGGCGCAGCCAAATCAGCTCTTTGAATTCATCCGCAGCCATCCGGGACAACGCATGACGCTGGATGTTCTGCGCGATGGTCAAGCCATGTCGCTAAATATCGTTCCAGGACTGAAAAACGAACGAGGAGAAAGCATCGGCTTCATTGGCGCAGCCTTTGCTCTGGATATTCCCGAGGATGTGCGCCAACGCCTGTTGCGGGTTGAGCATCTTGATCCATGGTCGGCGCTGGTTGCGGCAAGTGTAAAAACATGGGATATGACTGTGCTAAGTCTGCAAGTCATGGGTAAAATGCTCGTCGGTCAAGCGAGTCTGGAATCTATAAGCGGTCCGTTGGGCATTGCCGACATTGCTGGTCACACCTTGGTGCTAGGCTTGTCAACGTTTCTTGGATTTTTGGCTTTGGTAAGCCTGAGTCTTGCAATTCTTAATTTATTGCCTGTGCCTGTGCTGGATGGCGGTCATCTGATGTTTTATTTCATCGAGGCTGTGCGCGGCAAACCGCTATCCGAGCAGGCGCAGCTGGTCGGACAGAAGTTTGGCTTGTCATTGTTGCTTGCTCTCATGGCGCTCGCCATGTTCAATGACCTGACAAGGCTGTTTTCTTAAATGTGAGCTGTACACTCAACGGGATACTTTGAATTAATGAATAGGCTTGCAAAAATTCTTCTGAGTGTTGGTGTGGCGTTGAGCCTGGGAAGTCATGTTCAGGCGGCGACATCCGTCAAGCTGAGCGATATCGAGCTTCAAGGCTTACAGAATATCGACTCGGGTACAGTATTTACCTACTTGCCCTATCGTGTGGGCGATGAATTCAACGAGGCGGACAGCACGCGCGTCGTTCGTGATCTTTACAAGACCGGCTTTTTCAAGCAGGTCGAAGTCGATCAGCGCGGTAGTGTGCTCGTGGTTAAGCTTGATGAGCTTCCCACCATTGGCGAGCTTAAGTTTTCCGGCAATGACAAGGTTGAAAAAGCCGATCTGGAAAAGGCTCTGAAATCCGCAGGGCTGGTCAAGGGGCGTATTCTGAACCGTGCCGTGCTTGAGCAAATGGAGCAGGAATTACAGCGCCTTTATTTCAGCATGGGACTGTACGGCATGAAGGTTGACGTCAAGCAAACCGAGCTCCCTGGAAACCGGGTTGCGCTTGATATTGAAATTCTTGAAGGAACCGAGTCCAGAATTCGCAGCGTCTCTTTCGTGGGTAATAGCGTATTTTCTGAGCAAACACTTGCCAGCCAGTTTGATCTTGGCCCGAAAAGCTGGTGGGAGTTTTATTCCAGTAAAGATCAGTATTCGCGTCAAAAGCTCGCAGCTGATCTTGAAAAGTTGCGTTCGTTTTATCTTGACCGTGGTTATGTGAAATTTTCCATTGAATCCACCGAAGTTTCCATGTCCCCGGATCGTAAGGATATTTACATTACCATTGGCGTCAGGGAAGGTGAGCAGTATAAGGTGTCCGGCGTGGAGTTTGCTGGAACCAAGGTGGTTGATGAGGCAGAGCTGCGTAAACTGGTGGTTATAAAAGACGGGCAGCCATTTTCCCGCAAGGAATTGACTGAATCGACGGGAGCCATGGTCAAGCGAATCGGTAATGAAGGTTATGCTTTTGCTAACGTGAATCCCGTTCCGCAGCTTGATGAGAACGAAAAGACGGTCAAGTTGACCCTCTATGTTGATCCGGGCAAGCGCGTTTATGTGCGTAATGTCAATATCCAGGGTAATTACCTCACGGACGAGGAGGTGTTCCGACGTGAGTTGCGCCAGATGGAGGCGTCCTGGTATTCCGGTGAAAAACTTGATCGTTCAAAGACCAGGCTGCAACGCCTGCCTTATGTTGAAAACGCCAGCATCGAGACCAAACCGGTCGCGGGCAAGGCGGATGTTGTCGATGTAAACGTCGGCGTAACGGAGAAAATGTCAGGTCAGTTCAGTGTCGGCGTGGGATACTCCCAATCGGCGGGGGTGTTGTTTAATCTGAATGTCGCCCAATCCAACTTTCTGGGAACAGGAAATAACGCATCCATCAAGCTTGACCGAAGCGCCTCCTACAGTTCGTACAGTCTGTCATTCCTTGACCCCTACTGGACGGTTGATGGCGTGAGTGCTGGAGTAAACCTGTTCTATACCAAAACGGATACTGAAGAGCTTAATACAAGCGTCATTAGCCGATTTATTCTGGACTCGTATGGCGGGGACTTGAGATTCTCAATGCCTGTTTCCGAATCGTTCAATGCTAAACTGGCTTTTGGATTGTCAAATGCGGATCTCAAGCGTACAAGTGAGTCGCCTGATTGGGTTAAGAATGAAAACTACGGTTTTTACTCCCTGACGCCGGGGTTATCTTATGATACGCGGGATCGTATCGTTTTCCCGAATACCGGGATTGTCTCGGGTGTGTATGCGGATATTACAATGCCGGGAAGTGGTCTTGAATTTTATAAGCTCAACGCCGATTACACACAGTATTTTACCGTTTACAAAAACTATGTGATCAAAGGTCATGCGCTTGTCGGTTACGGGGATAGCTATGGCAAAAAATATAGTTATGTTGATAATCAAGGTCGGCTTGTTGAAACACCCTTGCCACCGTTTCGTAATTTTTATGCGGGCGGGGTTCGCTCGGTACGGGGATATGAAGACTTCAGTTTAAACTCAGGTTCGTCAACGCTTGATAGCAATGGCGATCCCATGGGTGGGTCATTTAAACTGGTCGGCGGTGCGGAATTTTCGGCGCCGCTGCCATTCCTTGGTCCAGAGGTCGAGAAGAATGTACGTTTAAGCGTATTTTATGATGTGGGTAATGTGTATTACGACGCGAGTTCGTTTGATTCAAATGAGTTACGTATGTCTTTCGGCGTTTCCTTGAACTGGATCTCGCCTATTGGTCCCTTGATTTTGAGTTATGCAGTGCCCTTTAACGACCAACCTGGCGACAAGTTGCAAGCGTTCCAGTTCTCTGTAGGCTCTGGTTTCTGATTTTTTTTTCTGGAGGTTTATTGTGATTACCCGATCATCTGTTGTCTCAAGATCGGAAGAGCGTCGTGTAGGGAAAGAGTGTAGATCTCGGTGGTC
>CALKWL010000196.1 GCA_938004235.1 uncultured Gammaproteobacteria bacterium | reverse complement strand
ACCACCGAGATCTACACTCTTTCCCTACACGACGCTCTTCCGATCTCCTAACGCCAGTTTTGACAGGGATCGGCAGTCAATGGCTTGGCGTGCGTTACGCCAGATCGGGTCTTGTAAGTGGCGGGGACATTCCGTATGAGTGCCAACACCCTTGGCCGCTCGACTGTTTTGTGCAATGCGGAGATAGTGGTGTTGTCTTCAAACGGAGGCGTGTAATAGAGTCTTTCGACGACCCGCTCGGAACCATTGCCGAGATAGCCGAGGGCGACCCCGCAAATGTCTATATCACGGCATTCTTTGAGGCATTCCCTCGCTCACCTGACACGTTCGTTCGCGGTGAGGGCAAAACGATACGCGAGGCAGAGAATGCCGCTTGGGGCAAATACCAGGCTGTGGCGGGGTGTGAACACCCCGCGTTTGAGAAGCGCGGCTACAAAAATGGCTGTGGTTTTTGCGTCAACTGTGGGATGTTCAAGGTGGGCGTTTTTGATCCGGACGAAATATGTTGCGAATGCGGCGCACGCACATATTACGTGCAGGACAATACGGGCGCGTGGTGGTGTGAAGCGTGCTTTCCTGAAATGCCAGAACAACTGCAACCGAAATATGTGAAGATACAGAGACGCTGGGAAACCGAGGATCACGCAACCGCGTTTGTCATGGCGGTCAAAGCCGCAGGGATGGAATAATGAACAAATATTACATAAGCCGTGGTTTTGGAGTTAACCCGTTAGCACTGAGTATTCGTGAACCGTGGATTACGTGCGGGCTGCACTATGGCAAGCCAGTCGAAAACAGAGGCTGGATGCTACCTTATCACATCTGGAATCGCCGCGTTTTTTTGCACTCCTCAGCCAAACTGGACAGTTCCGATGGCATTGCTTCGGCCAGCCGCCTGGCTGGGGTCAATTTCTTTCAGGAGGGGCATCTGTTAGCACCACTAGGGCATATCGTGGCGACATGCGTTTTTACGCGGCAAATAACCAAACCGGGGACGCTGCCCGCTGGCACCGACAAATGGTTTTTCGGGCCATATGGCTGGGTGTGGGCGGAAATTAAACCGCTCAAACGGCCGTTGCCGTGCAAAGGGCGCTTGAAATTCTGGTCTGTGCCGTTCGAGATACTTGAGCAAATAGAAGCCGAGGATTTGCTACCATTTGACGACTTGGAGGTGTTAGAAATATGATATTCCAGCACACACACGAGTGGGTAACGGCCGTTTCTCCACACACAGGAGACCCAAAGACCTCGACGGCTCGTGTCGTAAAAGAAGGCGAACTATCCATCCGGGCATGGGGCGCTCTCTCCCCCGTAATACGGGTGTTCAATGGCAATGACAGGGCGGTGTATAAATTAGGGTACACCTACGCAGTGCAACCCGGACGGGGGAAAAAGGCGGTGGGGCGAATTCAAATTACCGACATTCGACGCGGCGACGTGCGCGACCAGCCAGCGTCCTTCTATCGGGCGGAGGGATTCGCATCCAAACAGCAGTTCCTAGACCTATGGCACAAAATGCACGGGGGCAACTGTGACGCATGGCTAATATCATTTGTCTTGCGTGAAACTTTTATGTAAAATAACCATATTAGGGTTCATGGTCTAGTGGGAGCAAACGGCTAACCGAAAGGTTGGCCGTTTTGCATTCCCGGTCAATTCCCCTGTAGACGTGTTGTACAACATGCGCTATAATAGCCGCATAGTTTATTGGCTAAATAAAGGATCAAGACCATGTTTAAAAAACTAATTTCCCTATTCCGGCCAAATGCCGGGAACCTCATTTACCCATTGCTGGAAGTGTCCGCTACGCCCGATGGTGGTCTATTAACGGCCGTTTACGACATCGGCGGCGACCAGCGAGAAGAACGCAAATATTGGCGTGACGGGAAACCCCTTTGGGAATTGGCTAACAACGACCCCTATTACCACGAACTCCCCCCATTTGCTATCACGTTTGCGCTCCAAACGAGACCGCTGGACGATTCTCAGCGGCTGCAATGGGGGAAAAAGTCAAATGGGAAAATGTTTCTCAAGCAAAAACCTACCTACCGCGACATCCCGAAGGGCGTGTTTTAGGAAGCACACTCGATGAATATTCTGGTTAAAGTCATCCGCGATGATGACGGTGTGCTAACAAACAAAGAATGTTGGCACCTGAATGACCCATGTAGTGATGGGGTGTGGTGCTGTGTACTGGCGAAGTGTACGGTGAGGGAGAGAGTTCAGTAGAGTATGAGATAAAACACACCGCCCGTGGCGGGATTACTTGCCCTGAGTGCTTGCGGCGCTTACGTTTATACAAATCAGTCAGGCTGTGAATATAAAAACGAGGTCAAAATGCTATATATCTTTGATATAGATGGAACGATAACCGAAGATTACAAGAGTACCCTTCTCCCTGATGCGGAGAAGTGGTTCGCCAGAAATCAGCCAACGGCCGTTGCTCTGGCAACAAACCAGGGCGGAGCAGGACTGCGGCGCTGGATGGAAACGGCCGGGTTTGGGAACCCTGAAAATTACCCAACAGAAATGGAAGTTCGGGAGCGAGTCGCCGCCATAGCTGGTGCCATAAAACGTCTGACAGGCAACGAAGTAGCAACCTACATTTCATTCCTGTATTTTTCGCAAAAAGGCAATTGGCAACCTATCCCCGATGGTGAACAGGATAACCAAGAATGGTCAATGGCGTGGCGCAAGCCAAACCCCGGCATGTTGTTGCAGGCCGCCGCTGATGCGGGATTGAGACCAATGAAATGCGTTTTTGTCGGCGATACGGAAACAGATATGCAAGCAGCGGAGGCGGCGGGGATGAACTATACCCAACGCGATGTTTTTTTCTTCCTGCGCCGCTAGTGGCGAGGAGACTTGACACTTACCATCAAATAACTATACTGAACATAACAACGGCCGTCACCGGCCCACTAGGTTCTAATTGTAAAAGCCGCTCCACTAGGGCGGCTTTTTGCATTTTACAAATTGTGGCGATTTTTGAACAAAGTACAAATGCGTATAACCACGCATGGCAGGAATAACGGCAGTTCGGAATCCCTAAACAAGGCTAAACAAAATGACTGTTCAAGCACAAGATAATCAGCAAATTGAAGACCGCTATCACAAAGCAGTAGACTTCCTACGTGACTACTTGAATGGTGTGGTGCATACCATTGAGCGGCGCGATTTGGAGTATCTCTACTTATATTTCCACAACGGTTTCCGCAACAACATCACCTGCCGCGAAATGAACATTAGCCCAGCATTGGGCACACTTATCCGCAAAAAGCCAGCCATCAAGCAAATTATCGAGGACTACACAACGGCCGTTACCCTCGGCTTGGGGGAGACTATGGCGCGGCTAGGGGTCATGGCCGAAAGCGACATCACCGATGTGCTAGAGAAAGACGCAAACGGCCGTTACCGCGTGAATTTGGAGATGGCAAAAGAGCGCGGGGTAAGCATGACCATACGCAAATACTCCAGTTCCAGCAGAACATATACTGACAAGCACGGTGATGAGGTTGTAGAGTACAACGAGGATGTGGAGCTGGTAGACCCTCTGAAGCCCATGGACATGGTGAACAAGCTGACCGGGCGATACCAGCAAAAACGCGCCAACGTAGGTGACGAGTCAGCCATCCTTGACTTTTTGGGCGAACATGCGCCCGACCTGCTACCGCTGATTTTCGAGAAACAGAAGTCCCCGGCCGAGGTTCTGATAAAATTGGTACTGGAAAGGGGGTTGCCAGGAGGAACAGAGTGAAAATAAGAGAGTTTGAGGTTGTGGTACTGGAAGATGGCGAAACCGTGCGTTCTCTTCCAGTCATACATCTAGCCAGTGCCCCGCTGGTCTTTTTTGCGGAACGCGCCATGAAACAGGCGGGGTACAAACTGGCACCAGACCAAACGGCCGTTGCGTATGCACGCACGGGCTACACCTTCCCGCTTTACGACATCCGCGAGTCAGTGCAGTGCCCCGGCCACAAGGCGCACGTGCGACGCATCAAAGCTGCTGCCGGGGCGGCATCGGTTCATAACGGCCGTTTACCTACGGCTGCTGGGCTGGACGAACTGCGGACATTTTTGCAGCGCACAAGTCAAAGCTATCGGCGGCCGTACATCGAGGCCCTGCGCCGCGCATCCCCCGCGTAGCGATGTATAATATATACATACAGATCGGGAATTTGGGGAATTCTCACACATAGTCAATTGTAGATACATACAGATCGGGAATTTGGGGAATTCTCACACATGGTTGTGTGTGGGTGTTGCTCACACAGTAGAAGCTGCTGGCCGGTGTTAACGGCCGTTTCCCCACCTGTGGCGGGCTGGCCTGCCTGGCCG
>CALKWL010000195.1 GCA_938004235.1 uncultured Gammaproteobacteria bacterium | reverse complement strand
AGATTGACTGACGTGACTGGAGTTCAGACGTGTGCTCTTCCGATCTTGAAGCCGGCATTTCGGTGGAGTCCATCAAGCATTTCGCGGGCAGGCTGCCGATTCTTGGCGTCTGCCTAGGCCATCAGGCCATCGGTCAGGCCTTTGGCGGCCACATCATCCGCGCCAAGCAAATCATGCACGGCAAGACCTCGCAGGTGTTCCATGCGAATGTCGGTGTGTTTGAGGATTTGCCCAACCCGTTTGAAGCCACACGCTACCATTCGCTGGTGATCGAGCGCGAAACCATGCCGGACTGCCTGGAAATCACCGCCTGGACACAAAACCCGGACGGCTCGTTCGAGGAGATTATGGGCGTGCGTCATCGTGAACTCACCGTCGAGGGCGTGCAGTTCCACCCCGAATCCATCCTCACCGAGCATGGGCATGACATGCTCAGGCGCTTCCTCGCCGTGTCCGGCGGGCGGCGCTGAAGGTGACGCGCCACTGCTCTGAAGATGCTGAAAAAATCCATCCTTGGGTTTTTTCAGCTCGTCTCACCGCGAAATGAATTCGCGCTGGACTCCGCGAATCAAGGACTTTCGTCCTTGTCCGCGCCGGGGCTTCCATGCCCCGCAAGGGATGTGATGAGTAGCTCATCACATCCCTTGCGGGTGTCCTTCATCGTCGCGGCGCTGGCGATGCTGGCGCCGTTTTCGCTGGATACCTATCTGCCGTCGTTTCCTTCGATTGTCGCCGATTTGGGTGCGACGCCGCAGGATATGCAGCGCACCCTGAGCGATTATCTGTGGACCTTCGGCGTGATGATGCTGGTGTATGGCCCACTCTCCGACGCCTTCGGACGGCGGCGGGTGGTGCTGGTTGCCCTGTTGGGTTATGCGCTGGCTTCGCTTGGTTGTGCTCTGGCGCAAAACATCGACACGCTGGTGCTGATGCGCGCCGGGCAGGGGTTGGCGGCGGGCGCGGGGCTGGTGATCGGTCGTGCCTTGGTGCGTGACGTGTTCGACGGGGCTCAGGCGCAGAAGGTGACGGCGGATGTGATGCTGTTTTTCGCCATTGCTCCGGCGATTGCGCCGCTGGTCGGCGGTTGGCTGGACGACGCTTTCGGTTGGCGTGCGGTGTTTTTGTTTCTTGCGACCATGGGGCTGCTGATCTTTGCCCTGGTTGCGCTGTGGATGCCGGAAACCCTGCCGGATCACCAGCGTCAGCCGATTCATCCACTGTCAGTGGCGCAGGCCTATGGCGGCATGTTCAGCCATCTTCCATTTATGCTTCTGGCGCTGCTGTTCGGCATCAATTTTGGCGGGCTGTTCATCTACATTGCCTCTGCACCGGAGTTGATCTACATCCATCTGGGTTATGGCGCGCGCGATTTCTGGCGGCTGTTTGTGCCGGTGGTGGCGGGTATTGTGATTGGCAGTTTCCTTGCCGGGCGTCTGGCGCATCGTTTGACCTCGAGCCAGGGGGTGTCGTTTGGCGTGGTGGTCATGGCTGCCGCCGCGCTGCTCAATGTGGCCTTGACGCATGTGCCGTTTCAGTCTGTCGTGACCCTGATTACGCCGGTGGCGCTGTATGCCGTGGGTATGGCGCTTGCCATGCCCGGCCTCAGCCTGCTTGGGCTGGATATGTTCCCCGCCCGGCGCGGGATGGCTTCGGCGGTGCAGGGCTTTATGCAGATGGGTTCCAATGGGTTGCTGGCGGCGTTTGTGGTGACGTTGCTGGCCGCGAGCGTGCAGTGGCTGGCGTTCGGGCAACTGGTGATTGCATTGAGTGCGCTTGGGGTTTGGCTTGTTTTTCTCAAAGTGCGTACCCTCTAGCAGCTTGTCGGATTTGAGACGAACGGGCTGCTAGGCGCGGGTGGCGCTCAGGCAACAGTTTGATTGCCGCTCGTTTTTATCGCTGATAGTTTCTGTAAACCCGAGCCGTGTTTCCTGCACCGGTTCATGACCCGAGGAGTACGCATGGAACTTGACGGCAATATCCTGCATATCGATTCGCTGATTGCAGTCACCATCGGCATTATCGTGCTGTTTGTCGGCAAGCGCTTGAACGACCGTGTTGGCTTTTTACGCGAATACAGCATTCCGGAGCCGGTCACCGGCGGCCTGCTGTTTTCCATCCTGTTCGGTCTGGTGTACTTGCTGCTCAATGTGGAGGTCGAGTTCAACCTGGCCGCGCGCGATGTTCTGCTGGTGTATTTCTTTACCACCATCGGCATCAACTCCAGCGTGCGTGATCTGCTGAGCGGCGGGCGGCCGCTGATTATCCTTTTGCTGATTACCGTGGTCTTCATGGTGGCGCAAAACCTTGTGGGGATTGGCGGCGCCTGGCTGTTTGATCTGCCGGCGGTGGTGGGGGTGATTAGCGGCACGGTGTCGCTGATCGGCGGGCATGGCACCACCATTGCCTGGGCACCGCAGATTGCGGAAAACTTCGGCATCACCAATGCCATGGAAATCGGCATCGCTTCGGCCACTATCGGCCTGATCCTAGCCAGCCTGATGGGCGGGCCGGTGGCCAAGTTCCTGATTAACCGTCACAAGCTGCAACCGGATGCAGCGCATATCCATGATGTGCAAGATGTTGGCATGTCTGTGAACGACGGTAACCAAAAAATCAGCCATCTGGATTTTCTCAATACCATTCTGGCGATTCACATCTCCATTATTATCGGCTCGCTGCTGAATGATCTGGTCAGCGGCTGGGGCTTGAGCCTGCCGCTGTTCGTGACCTGCCTTTTTGCCGGGATTTTGCTCACCAATCTGCTGCCGCACGGCTTGCTGGGCAAGCATGGCATCACGTGGCCGACGCGCGCACCTGCCATGGCACTGATTGCCGATGTGGCGCTGGGGACGTTTCTGGCCATGTCGCTGATGAGTATGCAGTTGTGGACGCTGGTTGATCTGGCCGGCCCGGTATTCACCATTCTGGCCTTGCAACTGCTGCTGGCGGTGCTGGTGGCCATTTTTATCCTGTTTCCGGCCATGGGGCGCGACTACAACGCCGCCGTGGTTTGTGCCGGATTCAGCGGCGTGACCCTGGGCGCGACGCCGACGGCCATGGCGAATATGGCAGCGGTCACCCAGCGCTTCGGGCCGTCACATCAGGCCTTTATCATCGTTCCACTGGTGTCCGCGTTTTTCATCGACCTGGCGAATGCGGTCATGATCCCGTTTTTTCTGGCGAATTTTTGATGCCTTGACGTTCCACCTGCGCACCCCGGCGGCGTTGCGCCCATTGATGAGGTTTATGACATGACCTATTGCGTTGGTTTGTTGCTCGATAAAGGTCTGGTGATGGCGTCTGATTCACGCACCAATGCGGGGGTCGATTACATTTCGTCCTACAGCAAGCTGCATGTGGTTCAGCCCGCCCCGGATCGTATTTTCATGTTGCTGGCGGCGGGCAGTCTGTCCACCACGCAGGAGCTGCTTCAGCGCATCCAGCGTGACCTGGATCAGGCGGTCAACCCGCAGCCCAGCCCCTACCAGCAGGCTCCCGGCGTGACCCTGCTGAATGTGAATTACATGTTCGAGGCTGCCACGTATATCGGGCAGCTCAGTCTGGCGATTCAGAATGACCGCAGCGCCGTTACCCGGCTGTCGGGCGCCAGCATGGAGGCTTCATTCATCCTCGGCGGGCAGATTGCCGGGCAGGAACCCGAGTTGTTCCTGATTTATCCGCAGGGCAACTTTATTCACGCCACGGATGAAACGCCGTATTTCCAGATCGGCGAAAGCAAGTACGGCAAGTCCGTGCTGGATACCATCGCCGCTCCGGGCATGTCGCTGGACGACGGTGCACGCATGTGCCTGGACTTCCTGGCGGGTAAGGCGCGGTGGCACCGTA
>CALKWL010000194.1 GCA_938004235.1 uncultured Gammaproteobacteria bacterium | reverse complement strand
ACGGGACATCCGAGAACCGGCTCGAGGTGATGAAGGGCGATACCATCGTCGCAGTATAACTGTAGCCTTGGGTTCTGAAGTGTTCGAGTCCGCGCTGGATGCGCTCCATGGGTGGGAGTGCGCCCCAGCTTGCACCCATATCCTGTAACAGCGGGTTGTCGGCGGCAGGCATGGACAGGCTCAGGCGGCGCAGCTCTTCGGGCAGTTGCGGGTCGAGTCTGGCTGCGGGGTCGCTGCTGAGCTGGATGATCTGGCGGGCATCCTGCGGCAGCCTGAAGCGCAGGCTGTGGTCGCCAAGCAATGCTGTGCCCGACGGCGCGCTGAGGGGGCGATCCAGTGCGGGCAGAATGGTGTTGTGCGTGGGTTCCAGCATCAGGCTGTATTCGAGCGCCATGCCCTGCGGCTGCACGCGCAGGCTGCGCTGTTCTTCGTTGAGCATGGCGTATTCGGGCGGCAGGCGCTCCCAGCGCTGGCCGTCGTAGCCCCAGAATACTGGCCCGCGCCAGTAAAGTTGATTGCGTTGCGGTTCCTGCACGTTGAAGGTTGCGCGGAAAGCGAGTTCGGGCGAGCGCGAAAGCTGGCTGATGCTGCCGGGTTGCAGCTCGTCCGACAATCCGGTGCTGGCTTGCGAGGCTTGCGGCAGGCCGAACAGCGGTGTGCTGGGGCGGGGAACAATAACGAACAGCACGACGGCTAGCGGCAGGCTCCAGAGCATGGGCAGCAGGCTGGAGTACAGGCTTGCGCCCAGCGGGCGGGGCTCGGCATCGTGGCTGAGCTCGTTGAGCAGGCTAAGCAGGAGCGCAAGGCTGAAAAGCGTCCACAGCGCTGTGAACGGGCTTTGGTCGAATAGAAACAGGGTGAAGATCAGGAACAGTCCCAGCAGCGCCACCATGCGCGCATCACGCAGGTTGCGCGCTTCGAGCAGCTTGAGCGCCGTGAGCATCAAGACAAAGCTGACGCCGCCATCGCGTCCGATCAGGGTGCTTTGACTGGCCCATACCAGCGCCATGCCGCCGAGCATGAGCAAAATCAGCACGCCGCGCGGCATGGCAGGAAGGCGGTGTTTGAGATGTAAAAACTGCCAGCCGAACCCGAGGGCGATCCACAGGCTGATTTGCGGCGGCTGGTGCAGGGCATGGGGCAGCAGAATCATGCCGATAATCAGGAGCACGCGCAGGCGCATGGCTGCCGAAAGCGGCGCGGCGGTGGGCGGCGAACGTTGGCTGAATAGGCTTTTCATGCGGCCTCGGCCAATAGGCGTAAGCATAGCTGGCGTTGCGCCTCGCCGACTCCGGCGGGCGTGGGCGCTCGGTGATGCAGGCGCAAAGCGTACGCTTCTTGCTGGTGTTCGCAGTGCAGTATCCACGCGGCCAGTTGCGATAAGCGCGCTTCCAGCGGCAGATCCAGTAGTTGGGCTTCATCCAGCATGCGGGGCAGGGGTTCGGCGGATTGGTCGCTGCCGAATTGCTTGATGCGCAGCACTGGATGTTCCGGACTGGATTTGGCGAGAGACTTCCAGTGGATGCGGGCGGGGCTGTCGCCGGCCTGATAACTGCGCAGGCCGTGAAAATCATCCTGTCCCTGGGTTTCGTTGGGGCGCGCCATTTCGGGGAGGGGACGCTCGCCGTGCGCTGCAGGATACACCCAGTGTTTGCCGCTCAGGGGAAAGTTGCGACTTACGCTCAGCAGCCCGAGGTGGTCGCGCGCGCTTACGCGCAGCGTGCCGGCAAGATGAACGCCGCGCGGGCGTTGGGGCAGGGTCAAGCTCTGGGACGCATGGGCGATCTGACGGGTGGTCGTGCGCCACGCCCCGTCGGCTTGGGGTATGGCCATTTCTAACCACAGGCCTTGCGCTCCTTGAAGCTCAAGCTGGACATGCAGCGGGGTGTCGGCAAAGCCGGAGTCGATCTGCACGAGCCGAACCTGCACGCGATCCAGCCGGGTGCGCAGACCGACCAGCCCGCCGATAGCCAGCGCCATGAGCCAGAAGGCAAAGAAAAAGCCCAGGTTGTTGGCGTATTGCACCGCACCAAACAGTAAGACCAGAACCAGTGCGCCAAAGGGCAGGGCGAGCGGTTCAAGGCGCAGGGTTTTCATGTCAGGCTTTCGGGTGGCGTGATCCTGTCCAGCAGCCAATGCGCAGGGTGTGCATGGCTTTGCGCCAGAATGGGATCGGCAAACAATAGGCGATGACCGGTGATGTGCGGGGCGAGCTGGCGCAGGTCCTCGGGCTCGACATGCTCCCGGCCATGCAGCAGCGCCCAGGCGCGCGCAGCGTTCAGCCAGCCCAGACCGGCACGCGGCGAGAGCCCGTGTACGAAAATGCCGTGTTGCCGGCTGGCGCTTAAAAGGTCGAGCAGGTGCTCAATCACGGCGGGGCTGGCATGCACCCTGGCGACCTGTTCACGCAGGTGCAACACCTGCGTGACGTCCAGACAGGGTTTGAGTCCCTGTGCAAGCGGGCGCGTGCTGCCTTGGGAGAGCATCAGGCTTTCGGCGCGACGCTCCGGGTAGCCCAGCGATAGGCGGAACAGGAAGCGGTCAAGTTGCGACTCGGGCAAGGGGTAAACCCCGTGCTGTTCAAGCGGATTTTGTGTGGCAATGACGAAAAAAGGATGCGGCAGCGGGTGCGTGACGCCGTCCACGCTGACCTGCTGTTCTTCCATGGCTTCGAGTAGCGCACTTTGCGCCTTGGGGCTGGCGCGGTTAATTTCATCGGCCAGCAGAACCTGGGCAAAGATGGGACCAGGCTGGAAGCGGAACGTGCTGCTGGCGGGCTGGTAAATAGATGCGCCGATCAGGTCGGCAGGCAACAGGTCGCTGGTGAATTGCAGACGATGCGCCTGCAAGCCCAGCGCTTGCGCCAGTGCCGTGGCCAAGGTGGTCTTACCCACGCCGGGAATATCTTCGAGCAGGACATGCCCGCCGGCCAGCAAGGCGGCGAGGGCGAGACGGATGCGATCCTGCTTTCCGATCAGGGCTTCGGAGACGCGCGCAAGCACGCAGTCAAGCTGGGCGCGCACGGGCGGAGTGCTGGACATGGGGTGAGCCTGGGTTAATGGGTTACGCCCCAAGTCTATCAGTCTGTCGTGCATAACAGGATGCGTTTGGCTTGCCTTGAAGGTGCTTACGATTCGTATAAAACTGTGCTAATGTGCCGCGCTTAATTTGAACCGCTATGTTCCTGTTGAAAAAATGGCGGGAAATTTTTGCGAAAGTGGCGGAATTGGCAGACGCACTGGATTTAGGTTCCAGCGCCTTTGGCGTGAGGGTTCGAGTCCCTCCTTTCGCACCATTATTCTCCTCCGGCGGCGTGAGTCGCCTGTCGGGGTTGGATGGCTGAAGCGAAAAAGTCGCCGACCGAGGGCAGGTTTTGACGATTTTTTTGGCAATAGCAGGGACTATTGGCTAAAAAAATCGGTGAAATATGCACCGGTCAGCGGCTTTTGCAGCCAGATCGTTCCAACCCCGACAGGCGGCTAATGTGCGGCGTCGGTTTTTTCTGTCCGTGATGAAGTATTTTTGAGGTATCTGACGTGCAAGTGACTTTGGAAACAGCCGAAGGGCTGCTGCGCCGTTTGTCGATTCATGTTCCGGCGGCTCGTGTGGATGAGGCGGTTGAGCTGCGTCTGAAGGAAATTGGACGTCGTGCGCGCGTTGATGGTTTCCGCCCCGGCAAGGTTCCTGCGCAGGTCATTCGTCAGCGCTATCTGGGGCAGGCGCGCGAAGAAGCGATTGATACGATTGTAC
>CALKWL010000193.1 GCA_938004235.1 uncultured Gammaproteobacteria bacterium | reverse complement strand
GATTGACTGACGTGACTGGAGTTCAGACGTGTGCTCTTCCGATCTGTCTTTCTGACTGAAATAGCTTTCAGCCAGCAGCAGATAGGCGTCCTTGCGCTTGGGATCGAGCTTGATGGTTTTACGCAGCGCCGCGCGCGCTGTGTCAAATTCCTTGAAATTCAGGGCGACGTGCGCCAGCGTAAGCCAGGCATCGGCATCGTTCGGATGCGACTGGGTAAATCTGTGCAGCACGGGTAAGATCCCCGCGCCTTCATGGATCAGCATCGTGGCGATTTGCTGGTAACTTTCCTTGCGTGCAGCTTCATCGGTGGGAAGGTTTTGCTGCATGATGCGCAGCGCCTCGGCGTCATCCTGGTGACGCATGGCCAGCAGAACCTGCATCGGCCAGCGCGTCGCGCTCGAAGGCTCAAGCTCAATCCACAAGGCAAGCGCTTCGTCGCTGGTCTGGGTGTCGCGCGCCAGCAGGGCAATTTTCAGTGCGCGCTCGGCGGTGCGGGCATCGCGCCCAAGCTGGGCGGCGCGCAGATAGAGTTTACCTGCTTCGGTCACCTTGCCGCGCTGGCCGGCGAGCTCGGCCTGCATTAGCAGGTAGAACGCCTGGGCGCGCGCCTCACTCCTACTTCCCTTGGCGTGGTTCGCAGGAAGAACGCTCAGAGGGGTGCTGGCATTTGCAGGCCGTATTTCAGCGGGCTCGCTTTCCGTGTGCTCTTCATTGGCGGGATAATTGGCGCAGGCGGTCAGGTTCAGCGTCGCGCCTAGGCCAAGCAGGGCGAGCAATGACAGGGACAGCACACTGGGTTTGAACATGAATCTTCCTCTTGAGGCTCGCGCATTCTAGCAGGATGTTGCACCTGGCTTGTCAATGTGGGGCGAATGCCTGAAAATCCAACGCCTTTCATCCATGCGCGGGCTGGCATCATTCATTCCATGTCCATCATTGCCTTAGGCCTCAATCATCGCACGGCGCCGCTTTCGGTGCGTGAGCGCGTGGCCTTTACTTCGGAGCGGGTGCAGCACGCCTTGCGCGAAATGCTCGCTCTGCCTCATGTGCGTGAGGGTGCGATTGTTTCGACCTGCAACCGAACCGAGGTATATGCCGCCGTGGGGGAACGCGGCGATGAGTCCGTGCTGCGCTGGTTTCCTGAGGCTCATGGGCTGCGCGAGGAGGAGATTCGACCTTATCTTTATGTACACCATGAAAGCGAAGCCATTCGGCATCTTTTACGGGTGTCGTCGGGGCTGGATTCGTTAGTGCTTGGCGAGCCGCAGATTCTGGGGCAGATCAAGACCGCCTATGCGCAAGCGGGTGAGTCGCGCGCCCTAGGGCCTTTGCTTAACCGGCTGTTTCAACACGCTTTTTCTGTCGCCAAGCAGGTGCGTACCGATACGGCGATTGGCGCAAGTCCGGTATCGGTTGCGTTTGCGGCCGTCAGTCTGGCCAAACAGATTTTCGGCGATTTCAGCCGCAAGACCGCGTTGTTGATCGGCGCGGGCGAAACGATTGAACTGGCCGCGCGCCATCTGCATAGCCACGGCATCGGGCGCATGGTGATTGCTAATCGCACCATTGAACGCGCCCATGCGCTGGCCGAGCCGCTGGGCGCGTATGCCATTGCCCTGAGCGAGCTGGGTGAGCATCTGCATGAGGCGGATATCGTCATTACCGCCACGGCCAGTACTCTGCCGATTCTGGGTAAGGGTGCGGTGGAAAGTGCGCTGAAACGCCGCAAGCGTCGCCCCATTTTCATGGTGGATATTGCGGTGCCGCGCGATATTGAGCCGGAAGTGGGCAACCTGGAGGATGTGTATCTTTACACCGTCGATGATCTGGAGCAGGTGATTGACGAGGGGCGGCGTTCGCGCCAGGAAGCGGCGTTACAGGCAGAAGAAATTATCGATACTCAGGTCGGTCATTTTATCGACTGGTGGCGGGTGCAGGGCGGGGTGGCGGTGATCCGCGAGTTGCGCGGTCATGCCGAGCAGGTGCGCGACGAGGTTTTGCAGCGTGCGTTGCGCGAGTTGGCGCATGGGCACTCGGCGGAAGATGCCTTGCGTCATCTGGCTCATGCGCTGACCAACAAGCTGATGCACGAGCCGACCGTCGCCTTGCGGGAGGCTAGTCAGGATGGGCGGCATGAGTTGGCGTTGGCTACGCGGCGATTGTTTGATTTGCATCACGATTAGCAGGGCGGGCACTTTCGCCGAAGGCGAGGATTTGGTTTTTGATTTGGATTTCCTTCTCCCCGTTTGGGGTCGCCGTGAACGGAGTGCCGAAGGCATGGTAAACAGGCCACGGATGGCCTGTTTAGTCCCGTCGCAACATGGATGTTGCGTTGGGATGGCCTTGCCGTAGGCGCTTCGTTCACGGCTTGCCCGCAGGGCGACCTCTTGGGGCGTGTTCTTTTGGTTACTTTTCTTGCACGAGCAAGAAAAGTAACTCGCCCGTTGCCGCGTAAGTCTGCTACGGAGTGCTTCCATCAAGACGGGCGAAATAACCCACTAACCGTTCAAGGCCGGTGGCATTGTTTCGCCCGTCTCAACGGTGAGACTTCGCACAAGGCATGTTTGATACGGGCGAGTAACTTTCTTTGCTTGCACAAAGAAAGTCACCAAAGAAATGCACCCCAACGATGCTGCCCTTCGGGCAAGCCGCGAACCAAGTTGCAAAAGCGAGGTCGCCCCGACGCGACATCCATGTCGCGACGAGGCTAAATGCGCCATCCATGGCGCTTTTACCCAGCCTACACAGGCCAGTCCACGGCGGCATCAAAAGGGGGCTGAAAAACCAAAACCCGCTCCATCGGCGGCGACGGTCAAACAAACCGATAATCGCCTCACCTGCTAAACTGCCCAAAAACACCCCATGAGGCAGTCATGCACCCCGACGATATTCCTGAACTGAACCAAGAACTCGGCTTTGATACCCTCGCCATTCGCACCGGCCACCATCGCACGCCGGAAAACGAACACGGCGAGCCGATCTTCCCCACCTCCAGCTTCGTGTTCGCCAACGCGGCGGAAGCGGCGGCGCGTTTTTCCGGCAGCAAGCCGGGCAATATCTACGCCCGCTTCACCAACCCCACCACCCGCATCTTCGAAGAACGCCTCGCCGCGCTGGAAGGCGCGGAGGACTGCGCCGCCACCTCATCCGGCATGGCCGCCATCCTCAGCCTTGGCCTTGCGCTGCTCAAGGCGGGCGACCACGTCATCGTCTCCAAGCAGGTATTTGGCACCACCACCGTGCTGTGGAACAAATACTTCGGCAAATTCGGCATCGAAGTCAGCCATGTCGATCTGACCGACCTCAACGGCTGGCGCGCAGCCCTGCGGCCCAACACCCGCCTGCTGTTCCTCGAAACCCCGTCCAACCCGCTGACCGAAATCGTCGATATCCGCGCCTTGGCTGACATCGCCCATGAGGCAGGCGCGCTGCTGGCGGTGGACAACTGCTTCTGCACCCCGGCGCTGCAACGCCCGCTGGAACTCGGCGCGGACGTGGTTATCCACTCCGCCACCAAATTCCTCGACGGACAGGGCAGGGCGATAGGTGGTGCGGTCTGCGGGCCGAAAAGCATCACCGATGAAGTCGTCGGCGTCCTGCGCACCGCCGGGCCGACCATGGCGCCATTCAACGCCTGGATCTTCCTCAAGGGACTGGAAACCCTCAACCTGCGCATGAAAGCCCACAGCGCCAACGCGCAAAAACTGGCCGAATGGCTGGCCGCCCACCCGCGCGTGTCCAAGGTCTACTACCCCGGTTTGGAAAGTCACCCGCAACACGCACTCGCCCAACGCCAGATGAAAGGCTACGGCGGCATCGTCGGCTTCGAGGTCGAAGGTGGCCGCGAAGCCGCCTGGAAAGTGATCGACAACACCCGCCTGTTCTCCATCACCGCCAACCTGGGCGACGCCAAAAGCACCATCACCCACCCGGCCAGCACCACGCACGGACGTTTGAGCGACGAACAACGCGCCGCAGCGGGCATCAAGGAAGGACTGATTCGTCTGGCCGTAGGGCTGGAGGATGCGGAGGATTTGATTGGGGATTTGGAGCGGGGGTTGGGGTGAGTTGTTCAGGTGCAGTCATGAAGGACGAGTATGATCTTTCCAGAATGATGTCACGCAGGAATCCCTATGTCCTCCTGTCCGTGAAAGCCTATGTGTATGCCTATGTCGGGCGTTGTGGAATGACTCAGACGTAAGACATGATCTACCCAAGTCTTGTCAGTTCGTGATCGCACGAATGCTTGGTGCGACATCTGAAAATGTGCCTTGAATTGTGAAATCTGCTTGTCATGCGGGACGATTTTCGGTCAAAACTTCCGAAATTATTCCCAGAAGTGACGGAGATGTCCGAAGGTGCAGCAGAGACACCCTTCTTTCTTGAGCAGGCCGTAGCCCGTTACAGCATCGGTCAGCTCGCTACGATGCTGGGAAGAAACCCAAAAACGATTACCCGGTGGCGTGCGGGTGAAACTGCATCCCCTCCTTAACTTCTTCCCGCGCTTCAAAAAATCCTTGATTTTGGATTAAAAGATGAAAGCACAGGTAACTTCAGGTTCATTGATCTGTTTGCTGGCATTGGGGGTATTCGTCTTGGTTTCGAGAGTTGCGGAGGTGAGTGTGTCTTTACCAGTGAGTGGAATGACTTCTCGAAGAAAACCTACATCGAAAATTATGGCTCTCACCATCCCTTCATTGGCGATATCGTGCCATTTCCCGCCGTAGATGTGCCAGATCATGATGTACTGCTCGGGGGGGTTCCATGTCAGCCATTTAGTATTGCAGGGGTTAGCAAGAAGAATTCTCTTGGTCGACCTCATGGCTTTGAGTGTACGACTCAGGGGACTCTGTTCTTTGATGTTGCTCGTATCATTGCTACCAAGCGACCGAAGGCGTTTTTGCTTGAAAATGTGAAAAACCTTCTCTCTCACGACAAGGGAAACACCTTCGAGGTGATTCTTTATACACTGCGAAACGAGCTCGGCTACGAAGTGCATTACCGCGTTATTGACGGGAAGCGCTTCACTCCACAACACCGGGAGCGAATCATCATTGTGGGCTTCCGTGAGAAGACCAGCTTTGCGTGGGATGACCTGCAACTGCCTTACGAAGCACCTCGTCTTGGCGCTATCCACCACAAAACAGACGGAAGCGAGCCCTTGCTTTTTTCAGAGGGTGACTGTTTTTATAGTGCGGTCGCGACCATGATTTAGCTGGCGGCTACACTAATGTTTTCGTCATAACGTATTAAGGAGGCGGCGGGTAACGCCGCAAAACATCATGAGCACAGGTCTTTGGGCGAAGGATCAGCTGAAGCTGGCCTTCCACATGTATTGCCAATTGCCGTTTGGTAAGTTACATGGCCGTAATCCTGAAATCATCCAGTTGGCGGGGCTGATTGGCCGCACGCCTTCGGCAGTCGCGATGAAACTCGTGAACTTCGCAAGCCTTGACCCAGCCATTACACGCACAGGGCGGAAAGGACTGGGCGGCGCATCCAAGCTGGATCGTGAAGTATGGTCTGAATTTCATGAAGACTGGGAGGGATTGGCGCTTGAATGCGAGCGACTTCGCGAGCGGTTCGGACTGCTGCCTGCCGAGAGTACCGAGGACGCAAGCGTAGACGATTTGCCCATGCCATCGGACTTTACTGGTGAAACCCGCCGCATTCTGACTGAGCAGCGTATCAAGCAAAACTTCTTCCGGCGCGCCGTGCTAGCAAGTTATCGCGGTCGTTGCTGCATGTCCGGCCTTTCTGAGCCGCGTTTGCTGATTGCAAGCCACATTGTTCCGTGGAGCAAAGACAAGGTGAATCGCCTAAACCCGAGCAATGGTCTTTGCCTTTCCGCCCTGCATGACAGAGTCTTCGATCAGGGGTTCATCACTTTGAGCGACGATGGGGCAATCATACTTTCAAGCGAACTGCTCAAGCGTGACGACCCGTTCATTCAGACGACTCTAAAATCTCTTGAGGGGCATATGATTGAGATGCCAGAGCGCTTTGCTCCCGATTTTGCCTTTATTCAGCACCATCGCACCGAGATATTTCTCGATAACCGAAAGAAATGATAGGCATGGAAAACTTTAGCGTCTTTGAATACCTATATCGCGACGCAGATAACTACAAGGCATGGGGCTTTCTGCGACTGACCGGGCAGGTCACGTCAGCGGATGTTGATACCCTGCGAAAATGCCTTGAAGGCAGCGAGTTTTTTATCGCCGAGCAGGTCGGTATTCCACCCGTGTATGCGGAACTATGGGGTGCCAGCGGCAGATCCACAGATGCTGACCATGTTTGGCATGAGTTTTTTGAGCTGCGCCCTGCCGCCGCCGGGGACACTCAGGAAGAGCCGTGGGGTAGCGTCGCTGAACTTATGTCTCGCTTCGCATCCGTGAAGCTATGGGATGAGCGCTTATCACCTAACTGGAATGTGTAAATGTTTGGTCAGGAGGAAAACATGACCTTGAAATCGGTGTGATTTAAGCTTTATCCACTATCTTTATACATGGAGCGAGAGGAAATCCTCTTCCGTACGCTTGAACGCTACCTTATCGCCGACCGGCTATCACAGGGATTCACCGGCGAAGTCAGCACAGGGGTTGTTGATGTCGATGGCTTCCTGTCGTTTTCACTGTCGGTACAAAACCGGCGCAAAAGCCGGGTTGGACTTGCCTTGGAAAACCATTTGGAACGGCTGTTTGCGGAAAATGGCCTGCGCTATACGCGAACGGCCGTAACTGAGAACAAGGCCAAGCCTGATTTCCTGTTCCCAGGTGCGGCTGAATACCATAATCCGGCGTTCGATTCGCTGAAACTGACCATGCTTGGTGTCAAATCGACTTGTAAGGATCGCTGGCGGCAGGTGCTTGCCGAGGCAGACAGGATTAATGACAAGCACCTGTTGACGCTTGAAACGGCTATTTCCACAAATCAGACCGACGAAATGACAGCAAAGCGGCTGCAACTCGTTCTGCCAAGAAGTCTGCACCAGACTTATACGCCAGCCCAACAGGCATGGTTAATGGATGTTGCTAGCTTCACGGAACTGGTACGCACCCGTCAGAGCGTGTGAGAGTCGCTTTCTGTGTGATCTATCTGCTTTTGCTGGGCGGCGACAAGTCTTCGCAGAAGCGCGATATCAAGCGTGCCATTGAGATGGCGCGCGCTTTGGATATGGAGTAAAGCATGACTCAATTTGCCCCCTTTGACGCGGCCGATTACCTTGACGATGAGGAAACGATTGCGGAATACATCACGGCGGCTTTGGAAGACCCGAATCCCGATGTGTTTCTAAGCGCTGTGCGTGATGTGGCGCGTGCGCGTGGCATGGCGCAGCTTGCGAGGGACGCTGGCCTTGGCCGTGAAAGTCTCTACAAGGCGCTTACGCCGGGTGCCAAGCCGCGCTATGACACGGTGCTGAAGCTTTTGCACGCGCTTGGCGTGAAGCTTTCGGCATCCCCGGTGCATTCCTGAGTGTCTCACGGCGTCCCGGAGTGGAACCCGTGCGCTTCATCCGGCGCGTTACGCTACGCTAACGCGCCCTACGGCCAGGTTTTCAATCACGACACACTCCGAGGTGGCTATGGGCGGGGCGACGTTTGTATGTGGTTCGTTTGAGGGTAACGATAAATCGGCGAGTCCGATTGTTTCAGTGATGGAGGAAGCCTTTGTGCAGGCTTACGGGCGCAAGCCGCGTGGTCGTTTTGGTCGTTGGTTGACTGCGCGGCTGGGGCGCGCGTCCACGGGGGAGGTGGCGCTTGCCGAGGAGGCGATTCTGCATGTCAGGTTTAATGAAGAAGGCGAGATTCCCCCCGCGATTGCCGCACGCTTTCTGCCGTTTTTCGAACGCTATCAGGTGCGCTTGCTCGCCGAGTTGAGTATCCCGGATGATGTGGATGCGATATGGCCTTTCGTTACGCCAACCAGCAAGGCGAAGTATGGCTTTGTGCGTGATGCGGGCTGGCATTTGTATTGTCTGCATGATCTGATTCCGGCGTGCAGGATGAGTATTGATGAACAGCTTCCAATTCAGGTGTTGTGGTAACTCATGATTGAAAACCCCTGCCCATGCGGCTCTGGCCAGGCTTATGCGTCCTGTTGCGGGCGTTTTATCGACCAGGGCGTGTTGCCCGAAACTGCCGAGCAGTTGATCCGTTCGCGTTATACCGCGTTCACGCAGGCCAATGAGCTTTATCTGCTGGCGAGCTGGCATGAATCCACGCGGCCTGTGGTGCTGGGTTTTGCTTCCGATGAGCCGGTGCGGTGGCTGGGGCTGCGTATCGACAGGGTGGAGGCGGGCGGCGCGCCGGATGATCGCGGGGTGGTGTGTTTTGTGGCGCGCTCGCGTTCGGGCAGCGGGCGGGCGCAACGTTTGCAGGAGTGCAGCCGCTTTGTACGCGAGCAGGGGCGCTGGTTTTATGTCGATGGGGATGTTCGTGACTGAGCTTGTTTAGCCGCCTGGCTTGAACGAGATGCTTGAACCATGCGCGGTTCAAGAATTTTTCTGCAACTAGGGCGGAGTCGTCACGAAAACCCGCCCAAAATTTACACCCGCGCCGGTCAGCAGCCTGCCGGGCTGTTTGTGGATTTGCTCAAGGATATGGCGCACCTTGAGCCTTGGCGTTTCGAGTTTGTAGCCTGCGAGTGGGCGGAGTGCCTGAATCTGCTGGAGCAGGACAATATCGACCTGATGCCGGATGTGGCTTTTTCCGCAGAGCGCGCGCAACGCTTCGATTTTAATCAGGTCTCGGTTGCCAATAGCTGGTCGCAGGTTTATACGCGCCCCGAGCTGTTGGTTCAGACCTTTGCCGATCTGGCCGACAAGCGTATTGCCGTGCTTCAGGGCGGCATCCAGCAAAGCTTTCTGGCGCAGATGCTGGACGACCTGCAACTGCGCTATCAGGCGGTGCCGGTGAACACGCTGGATGAAGCCTACCGCGCCGTGGCCGAGGGGCGCGCCGATGCGGTGGTCACCAACAGCTTTTTCGCTGCGCACAACGGTGCCAAATACCGCTTGCGGGAGACGCCCATCGTCTTTCTGCCCTCAACCCTGTATTTTGCCGCGCCCAAGGGGCGCAACGCCGATCTGCTGGAGCGCATTGATGCGCACCTGACGGACTGGCGGCGCGACGCCAGCTCGCCTTACTTTGATGCCTTGAAGCACAGCCTGGCCACCCCGCCGGAAACCATTGTGCCGTACTGGCTGTTTTGGTTGTTGGGCGGGCTGGGCGGCGGCGCGTTACTGCTGTTGGGCGTTTCCCTGCTGTTGCGCCAGCAAGTCGCCAAGCGCACGAGCGAGTTGCGCGCCGAGCGGGAAAATCTGGAAATCCAGGTGATCGAACGCACTGCCGAGCTGCGCGCCGCCAAGGAAGAAGCTGAACATGCCTCGCGGGTGAAAAGCGATTTTCTTGCCAATATGAGCCACGAGATCCGCACGCCGATGAACGCCATTCTCGGCATGTTGCACCTGGCCATGCGCGACGAGCTTCCGCCCGTGGTGCGCAACCGGCTGGACAAGGCGCAGGGCGCCGCTCGCTCGCTGCTGGGGATTATCAACGACATTCTCGATGTCTCGAAGATCGAGGCGGGCAAGCTGGAGATTGAGCAGGTCGAGTTCGGGCTGGACGAAGTTCTGGAGCAGCTCACCGACGCCATCGGCTACCAGATCGAACACAAGGGCATCGAATTTCTCATCCGCTATGACCCCAGCATTCCCTCGCGCCTGGTGGGCGACCCGCTGCGCCTTGGGCAGATTATGCTCAATCTGTGCGGAAATGCGGTGAAATTTACCGAATGGGGTGAGATTGAACTGGCTTTTCATCGTCTGGAAAGCAATGAAAGCGAGCTGTCCATGCAGATTTGCGTACGCGACACCGGCATCGGCATGAGCGCCGAGGTGCAGGAAAGACTGTTCGAAAAATTCACCCAGGCCGACCAGAGCACCACGCGACGCTTCGGCGGAACCGGGCTTGGGCTGGCGATCAGCAAGCATCTGGCGGAGCTGATGGGCGGGCGCATCTGGATTGAGGATTCGCAACCCGGGCGCGGTACGACCCTGTGTTTCACGCTAAAAGTGCAGATTGCCCATCAAGCCCGGGCGCGCCAGGCGCAGCTGATCGATCAGGCCGGCCCGCTGCTGAAGGGCGTGCGCGTGCTCATTGCGGACGATAATCAGGTTTCACGCGAGATTCTTGCCGAAATGCTGCGTTTTTTCCGCCTGGAGGTCAGCGCCGTCGCCAATGGGGCGGATGCACTGGCGCTGCTGGAAAGCGCCGTGGAAACGCCCTTCGATCTGGTGCTCATGGATTGGCGGATGCCCGGTATGAATGGCGATGAAGTCATCAAGCGTATTCATTCCAGTCCAGCCGTCGTGCAACAGCCGAAAGTCGTCATGATTACCGCCTACGGTCGTGAGGAGGTCATGCGTCTTGCCGAACAGGCCGGAACGGATGCTTTTCTTATTAAACCGGTCTCGCCATCGACGCTGCTCGATACCATTCTTACCGTGCTTGGTCGCGGGCGTCTGTTTGGCGAGGGTGAGCACCCGCGCCGCCGCAGCGACGAGGCGCAGCCCAAACACCATCTGGCGGGCGCGCGCCTGTTGCTGGTCGAGGACAATGAAATCAACCGGGAATTTGCCGTTGAGCTGCTGCGCCTTGAGGGGATGCAGGTGGATGAGGCGGTGGATGGCGCCCAGGCGGTGGATAAAGTCCAGCAGGCGGATTACGCCGCCGTGCTGATGGATATCCAGATGCCGGTGATGGATGGTCTGGAGGCTGCGCGTCGTATTCGCGCCCTTGCCGAACGCCCCGGCGGCGAGCGTTTTGCGCGCCTGCCCATTATCGCCATGACGGCGCTGGCCATGGCGCAGGACGCGGAAAAAAGTCACGCGGCGGGTATGAACGACCACATCAGTAAGCCGATTGACCCGGCGCGCCTGCTGGCGACCCTGGCGCGTTTTATCGCGCCCGGCTCAGCCGAGGCGGGCGCGGCGGCGCAGAGCGCGCCACGGGAGGAGCTTCCCGCTGAGCTGCGCGCGCTTACGAGCCTGGATGCGCAGGAAGGCGTGCGGCGTATCGGCGGGCGGGTTGAGTCGTATTGCAAGCAGTTGCGCAGGTTTCACGAGCATTACTTCAATGCGACACAAGCTTTGCTGACCCTGCTCAAAGCGCCGGATCTCCGTGAGGCTGAAGAGTATTGTCATGCGCTTAAAGGCGTCAGCGGCAATATCGGCGCGAAGGCGCTGTATGCGCATGTGAGCGAGCTGGACGCCCAGCTCAAACGGGGTGAATCCCCTGAGCCTGCGGCGCTTGAGCGCGTGCAGGCGCGGCTGGATGAGGTCATGCGCGACATCGAAAGCCTGTCGGGGTGCATGGCGGCATCCCAGCCCGGCTCGTCGGTCGAGCCTCTGCCTGCATCACGCCTGCGCGAAATTCGGGAGCAGTTGGTGCACGCCCTGGAGTACGATGTCGGCGCGGCAGAAGCCTTGCTTGGCAGCCTGCGTTCCGGCGTTGCGGGCACGTCGCTGGAACAGCCCGTCGGCGTCATTGCTGCTCTGGTCGATGTTTTTGATATTGATAATGCGCGAGATCAACTCAAGGCGCTGGACATTCCCGGCGAGGATACCCCTTCATGAATACCCCTGCTCAAGTGCATGACAAGGATAAGCCGCTGGTTTTGATCGTGGATGATGTGCATGAAAACCTGCATATGCTCGTCAATATCCTGCGTGACGATTACGCCATTATCGCCGCCACGAATGGCGAGAAAGCGCTGGAGCTGGCTCGACGCGCGCCGCACCCGAGCTTGATCCTGCTCGACATCAAAATGCCGGGCATGGACGGCTACATGGTGCTCACCGAGCTGAAAAAGGATCCGCTTACGGCGCATATTCCAGTCATTTTCATCACGGCGCTGAGCGAAGCGGCGGATGAAGCGCGGGGCATCAAGCTTGGTGTGGCGGACTACATCACCAAGCCGGTCAATCCCGATCTGCTGCATGTGCGCGTGCGCACCCAGATTGCGCTGCAACGCTACCGCCAGGATCCATTGATGCACGATGTGGTCGCACTCAATCAGCGTGAACGCGCCTATTCCCTGCTGGTGGTGGACGATGTTCCGGAAAACATTCATGAGCTGGTCGAAGCCTTGCGTGACGACTACCGCATCCAGGTCGCCAGCTCAGGTGCGCGCGCCCTGGAAATTGTGCAGGGTTCCAGCCCGCCTGATCTGGTGCTGCTTGACGTCATCATGCCGGAAATGGACGGCTATGAAGTCTGCCGCCGCATCAAGGCCAGCCCGACGGGAAACAGCATTCCGGTTATCTTCGTGACCGTCATCAATGCGGTGCAGGACAAGGTGCGCGGCTTTGAACTCGGCGCGGCGGATTACATCACCAAGCCCTTTGACATTGACGAAGTGCGCGCCCGTATCCGCACTCACCTGGAGCTGGCGCGACTGCGCCGCTTTCTGGAGGATCTCGTGGCGCAGCGCACGGCGCTGCTGCAACTCAGCGAGGAAAAATACCGGGTTCTCGCCCACCGCGACCCACTGACCGGCCTTCCCAATCGCGTGTTGTTTGCCGAGCTTTTGGAGCACGCAACCGAACGCGCGGCGCAGGAGCAGGGGTGTTTTGCCGTGCTCTCGCTTGATCTGGATCATTTCCAGACGATCAATGAGAGCCTGGGGCACGGCCAGGGCGATCAACTCCTGGTCGAAGTCGCCCGACGCCTGCAAACCTTGTTGCCGCAGCACGACACGATCGCGCGTACCGGCGGCGACGAGTTTGACATCATCCTTGAGCGGCGTAGGGACACGCCCTGGGTCGATCTGGTGGCGCAGCACATGATCGACGGGATGAATCAGCCCTTTACCCTGAGCGGGCAGGATATTTATGTCGGCGCGAGCATTGGTATCGCGCTCTATCCGGACGATGGTCTGACGCCTGAAAGACTGCTTAGCCATGCTGATGCCGCCCTGCATGATGCCAAGGTGCAGGGGCGCGGTCGTCTGCGCTTTTTCTCGCAGCAAATGTCGCAGAAGGCCAGGGAGCGTCTCACGCTGGAAACCGAGTTGCGCCGCGCGATTGAGCGCGAAGAGCTCCAGATCTACTACCAGCCGCAGTTTGAGTTTACCAGCAGGGAAATCACCGGTCTTGAGGCGCTCATCCGTTGGAAGCATCCCACGCGCGGCCTGATTCTCCCCGGTGAGTTCATTCCTCTGGCCGAGGAGAGCGGGCTTATCATTTCCTTGAGCGAATGGGTATTGCGTGATGTCTGCGCCCAGATCGCACGCTGGCAGGTGCTTGGTCTGCATCCGCGCCAGGTCGCCGTGAATGTTTCCGCCCTGCATTTAAGCCGGGGCAACCTGGTCAAGTCGGTTCGCGAGGCGCTGGAAAGCAGCGGCATTACGGCCTCACAACTAGAGCTGGAGATTACCGAGAGCTTCATCATGCTTGATCGGGAGCTGTCGCTGCAAACCTTTGCCGAGCTCAAGGCGCTGGGTGTGCGTCTCTCCATCGACGATTTCGGCACTGGCTATTCTTCGCTGTCCTATTTGCAGCAGCTTGAGGTGCACGAACTCAAAATTGATATGTCCTTTGTGCGCGATATGACCCTCAATCAGGGTAACGCCGCCATTGTGCGCGCGATCATCGCGTTGGGGCACAGCCTGGGGATGGAAATTATTGCCGAGGGTGTTGAACAGGTCGAGCAGGCGCGCATGTTGCGCGCCATGGGCTGTGACGTCATACAGGGTTATTTACTCAGTCAAGCCATGCCAGCGGAGTCGGTCGCCGTCTATTTGCGCAGCTATTCGTCGGACGCGCTTGCGCTGTGAGTTGCGTTCAAACAGACGGACGCGCCGCTCAGATCCTGCGTGCGTTGCTGGATGCCGCCCTTGCCGAGACGGGGGGGAAACAACGGGTTTTGGCAGCACTGCGCTCGCATCCAGAGCGGTTTGACGCGGTCATTGCCATTGGCAAGGCGGCTGCGTCCATGTTGGAAGGGGCGCTGGATGTTTTGCCGGACGCACACGCCTTGCTGATTACCAAGGACGGTCATGTTTCGTCTGCGTTGCGTCATCGTGTGGGCGTGGAGGTGATTGAAGCCGGGCATCCGCTGCCGGATGCGCGCAGTCTGGAGGCTGGGTGGCGTTTGTTGGCTTTTATTGCCGCCGCGCCTGCGGAGAGTCCCGTGCTGTTTTTGCTCTCCGGCGGGGCATCCAGTCTGGTCGAGGTGTTGCCCGAGGGCGTTTCGCTTGCGGATTGGCAGCGGGTGAATGCCTGGTTGCTGGGCAGCGGGTTGGATATTCACGCCATGAATGCGGTGCGCAAGCGGCTGTCGTGCATCAAGGGTGGGCGCTTGCTGGAGCATCTGGGCGGGCGTCCTGCGCTGGTGTTGATGATTTCGGATGTGCCGGGGGATGATCCGGCCAGTATCGGCTCCGGCTTGTTGTCGCCTTGCCCTGCTGTACCCTTGCCGCAAAACCTGCCGGATGGGGTGCGAGGTTTGCTTGATGCTGCGCCGCCCATGCCTGCTCTGGATGATGCGCGCTGGGCTTCGGTTGATGCACGCATTCTCGCCAGCAATGCGACCGCGCTGGATGGAGCGGTGCGTGCCGCCCTGTGTCTTGGAGTGCCTATCCATCGTCATGACGAGTTTTTGCGCGGCGATGCAGCAAAGACGGGGGCGCGGTTGGCGCGTGAGCTGATACACGGTGCGCCGGGCGTGCACCTTTGGGGCGGGGAAACCACAGTGAACCTGCCGGAGCATCCGGGGCGGGGCGGGCGTAATCAGCATCTGGCTTTGAGTGCGGCATTGGCGCTGGAGGGGCAGGCGGGCGTCACCCTGCTGGCGGCAGGTACGGACGGCACGGACGGGGCGACACAGGATGCGGGTGCATGTGTGGATGGAGCGACGGTTACTGCGATTCGCGCGGTGGGCATTGACCCGGAGGAGGCTTTGCGCAATGCGGATAGTGGTACGGTGTTCGCTGCGGTGGATGCGCTGATTCGCAGCGGGCCGACGGGAACGAATGTGATGGATGTGTGTTGGCGCTTAAGTCCTCATGATCCCGCGTCCTTTGCTAAACTGCGCGCCACGTTTATCCCGTCCTGTAGATTATTTAGAGACCGCCATGAAAAAAATTCGCACACGTTTTGCGCCCAGTCCGACCGGTTATTTGCACATTGGCGGCGCGCGTACTGCCTTGTTTTCCTACCTTTACGCCCGCCGTCATGGTGGCGATTTTGTGCTGCGAGTTGAAGACACGGATCTGGAGCGCTCCACGCCGGAGTCGGTGAATGCGATTCTGGAAGGTATGGCGTGGCTGAATCTGGAGTATGACGAAGGCCCATTCTATCAAACCCAACGTTTTGATCGTTACAAGGAGATCGTGCAGCAATTGCTGGCCAGCGGACATGCGTATTACTGCTACATGCCCAAGGATGAGCTGGACGCGCTGCGCGAAGGGCAGATGGCGCGGGGCGAAAAGCCGCGTTACGACGGGCGTTATCGTGATTTCAGCGGTACGCCGCCGGAGGGCGTTGCGCCGGTCGTGCGCTTCAAGAATCCGCTGGACGGCGAAGTGGTGATCGACGACATGGTGCGTGGTCGCGTGGTGATTCGTAACGAGGAGCTGGATGACCTGATTATCGCGCGCTCGGATGGCACGCCGACCTACAACCTGAGCGTGGTGGTGGATGATCTGGACATGGGCATTACGCATGTGGTGCGCGGTGACGATCATCTGAACAATACGCCGCGTCAGATCAACATTTTCCGTGCGCTGGGTGCTACGCCGCCGGTGTAC
Organism: uncultured Gammaproteobacteria bacterium; assembly: GCA_938004235.1. Lineage (GTDB taxonomy): Bacteria > Pseudomonadota > Gammaproteobacteria > Halothiobacillales > Halothiobacillaceae > Thiofaba. Next base: position 308 of record CALKWL010000193.1, on the reverse strand, counting down.
GGGCATTTGCCGATGATTCTGGGGCCGGATGGCGCCAAGCTGTCCAAGCGCCACGGCGCGGTGAGCGTGATGCAGTACCACGAGGAAGGCTATTTGCCGGATGCGCTGCTGAATTATCTGGTGCGTCTTGGGTGGTCGCATGGCGATCAGGAAGTGTTTAGCCGCGATGAGATGATGCGCCTGTTCGACGTGGCGGATGTGAATCAGTCGGCTTCGGCGATTAACCCGGACAAGCTGTTGTGGCTGAACCAGCATTACATCAAGACCAGTGACCCAAGCTAAGATTGGAAGAGCGGCGGGTAGGGAAA
>CALKWL010000192.1 GCA_938004235.1 uncultured Gammaproteobacteria bacterium | reverse complement strand
CACCGAGATCTACACTCTTTCCCTACACGACGCTCTTCCGATCTCGGCCATCATCGTGCAAAAGTTCGGCCTGCTGTTGCAAGCCCAGAGCAACCAGGGTCTGCCATTCGCTAAACGGCAAGATCAGCGGTGCAAATCCCGTGTGAGCCTTCAGGCGGCGCAGCGCCTCAAGCCATTCACTCCACGATTGCGGCGCGCGCGCCACACCCGCCTGTTGCAACAGATCGGCGCGATAAAACAGCAGGCGCGTGTCCACATACCACGGCAATGCGTACAGTCGCCCCTGGACACGATTCGCCGCCAGAACGCCGGGAAAAATATCCGCCAAGGCGGCTGCATCCAGCAGCGTATCCAGCGGCGCGAGGGCTCGCAGGGCGACGAATTCCGCCAGCCAAGTGCTGCCCAACTGGAACACATCCGGCAGGGTGCCGCCGACATGCGCGGTGAGTAGTTTTTCATGCGCGGCACTCCAGGGAATGCCTTGCACACGCACCTTGATGCCGGGGCGCCGACGTTCAAATTCGGCCAGCAGGCTCTGCACATGCTCGCCTTCGCTGCCCATGACCCAGAAGTCCAGCGTATGCACGTCGGCATCGGCGTCATGCCTGCTGCATGCACCGGCCAGCAGCGCACCGGGCAGCGAGAGCGCAAACCCAAGCCAGCGCCTGCGCGACGCAATCATCAGTACACGTCCGGCTCGCCCGGCGGGCGGGTCTTGAACAACTTGAAGCTCCACATGTACTGCACCGGATCGCGCTGAATCATGGCTTCCAGCGCGGCATTCATGCGGCGCGCCTCCTCCTGCGGGCTGGCCTGTTCGGGCAGCGGCAGGGCAGGCTCGATGTGCATGTGATAAATCCCCGTGTCGGGGTCAAGCCGGGTGAAGAAGGGCAGCGCGCTGGCTCGCCCCTGCGTCACCAAGCGCCCCAGCAGCGGCAAGGTGGCTTTTTGCACGCCAAAAAAAGGAACGAAGACCGAGTGCGCCGCGCCATGATCCTCATCGGGAATGTAATACGCCGCCTGCCCCGACTTCAGCGCCTTGAGCAAAGGCCGCAGGCCATCCTCGCGGGTGATGAGCTGACTGCCAAAGCGCGTGCGTCCCCAGATCAGCCAGGCATCCACAAACGGCTGATGCGTCGGGTTGTACGGCCCCACCCCGCCGCCACAGGCCACGGTCATGGCCGCAGCGCCCATGTCCAGACCGACCACATGCCCGGTGACGAACAAGGGGGCGCGCCCGGCAGCCAGCACGGCATCCAGATGCTCGCGGCCATGCACCTGCCAGCGCCTTTGAATCGCGGCCTCACTGCGCAGCCAGAGCACACCAAGCTCCAGCATGGCTTGTCCGGCACGCTCAGCGGAGCTTAACGCCAGCGCGTCGCGTGCGCTCTGTTCAAGTTCGGGAAAGCACAGCCCCAGATTGATCTGCACGATGCGGCGGCGTTTGGCATTGCGCGTGAGCATCTGCCTCCCCAGCCATGCGCCCAGACTCATACGCCAGCGCACTGGTAGCCAAGCAATGCCCCACAACAGCAACATAGCAAGCCACAATCCCCAATAACGCGGATGCCAGAGTGCGCGCTGGCGTAGCGGGTGGTTCGGGCTCACCTTTTTTGCCCCACGCAGGCGGCGCGCGCACGCATGCCCAAGCTCAGATCGCCCGCCAGCCCATCCTCGCGGTAAGCCAGAATGCGCAGCGGGGCGCACAAGTGCAGCAGCTCGTTGGGCGCGAGCACAAAATCGGGGTTGGATGGCGAGTCCAGCGTGGCGACTTTCTCGCGGGTAAAGGTTTGGTAAAACAGCAGGCCGCCGGGACGCAGGGCGGCGAGCAGTGCGGGAAACAGCTCGCGGGCAAGAAAATGGCTGACCACGATCACATCGAAGCTCTTGGGTGCAGGCGGTGCGGCAACGACATCATGCACCTCGGCGAGCAGGTGCAGATTTTGGGCAGCCGCGCATGATTGGAGTTGTTCAATCGCCACCCCGGAGTAATCCCAAGCCGTCGTATGCAGACCGCGCGCCGCCAAAAAGCGGGCGTTGGCGCCCAGGCCGCAGGCCAGATCCAGCGCCTCTCCATGCTGCGGCAGCAGATGGGCGTATTCATGCAATACCCAGGCGGCTTCACCATGCGAGGCGTTGGCATAACGCGCATTCCACAGCTCTGCGCCCATACTTATCGCCGCCAGAATGCCGGGGTAAACAACACCAGCAAGGTGAAGATTTCCAGTCGCCCCAGAATCATGGCGAGGCAACCTACCCACTTGGCGGCATCCGGTGCCGAAGCAAATGTGGACGACACATCGCCCAAGCCGGGGCCGAGGTTACTCAGCGTCGCCGCTGCGGCGCCGAAAGCGCTTACTTCATCCAGACCAACGGCCTGCATGAACAGCATCAGCAGCAGCAAAATCACCACGTAGGCAGAGAAAAAACCCCATACCGCCTGGATGACGCGCGTCGGCACCACGTTGTCATTTAGCTTGACAAGCAACTCGGCCTGGGGGTGGATCAACTGGCGCAGCTCGCGGAAGCCCTGCTTCACGATCAGCACCATACGCATGACCTTCATGCCCCCCGCCGCCGAGCCGGTCGAGCCGCCGATCAAGGCCAGAAAGATCAGCAGGATCGGTAAAAACGCCGGCCAAAGGGTAATGTCGGCGGTGGCAAAGCCGGTTGTCGTGGCGTACGAGACGACGTTGAATGTTGCATAGCGCAAGGCGTCGAAAAGCCCCTCATAGGTATTGGATCCCCACAACACCAGGGTATAGAGCAGGATCATCGACAGCATGAGAATGGCGTAGGCGCGAAACTCCGAGTCATGCCAATAGCTGAGCGCTGAGCGTCGCGCCCAGGCGGCGAAGTGCAGGGTAAAATTGACGCCGGCCAAAAACATGAACAGCGCCGCCATGAACTCCAGCCAGGCGGAGTTGTAAAAGCCAAAGCCCGCGTCATGGGTCGAGAACCCGCCGATGGATACCGTGGAGAAGGCATGTCCCACGGCATCAAACCAACTCATGCCGCCCAGGCGGAAAACCAGAATGGCAGCCAGGGTCAGACCCACGTAAATGAACCACAGGGTTTTGGCGGTGTCGGTAATGCGCGCGGTGAGCTTGTTGTCCTTCATCGGCCCCGGCGTTTCCGCCTTGAAGAGCTGCAATCCGCCAATGCCCAACAGCGGTAAAATCGCCACCGCCAGAACAACAATGCCCATGCCGCCGAGCCATTGCAGCTCCTGACGGTAGAAACGAATGCTGTGCGGCAGGCTGTCGATGCCGGTCAGCACCGTGGCGCCGGTGGTGGTCAGGCCGGACACGGCCTCGAACACGGCATCGGTGACGGACATGTCCGGGTTATCGGCAAAGAACAGCGGCACCGCGCCCGAAAGACTGAGCACCGTCCAGAACAGCACCACAATCAGAAAGCCATCGCGCAGTTTCAACTCCTTTTTGAAGTTGCGCACTGGCCAATAAATCAGCGCCCCCAGCGAAAATAGCCAGAAAAACCCCTGAATGAACGGCAAAACCTCGCCGTCGCCATAGTGCCAGCCGACCAGTGCGGGCGGCAGCATCGACAGGCTGAAGATCATCAGGAGCAGGCCAAGAACACGCTGAATGACAGAAAGCTGCATGGCGAACCTGCTAGCCGAAGAAACTGAAGCCGACCTGGAACAATTGCTCCACCTCGCGCACCAGGCGCTTGTCGGTCAGGAAAAGAATGACGTGATCGTCGCTTTCAATCAGCGTGTCGTGATGGGTGATGATGACCTGGTCCTCGCCGCGCGCAATCGCGCCCACACTCACGCCGACCGGCAGCTTAAGCTCGCCCACGCGCCGCCCGACCACGCGCGAAGTGAGCTTGTCGCCCACCGCGATAATCTCCATGGCTTCAGCAGCGCCGCGGCGCAAGGAATGTGCCGCAATCACCGAGCCACGCCGCAAGTGTGCCAGCAGCGCGCTGACCGTAATCAGTTGCGGGGCGATCACCACGTCAATCGACATGGATTCAATCAGATCCACATAGGCCGTGCGGTTCACCAGCGCCATGGCCTTGCGCGCCCCCAGGCGCTTGGCAAGCATGGCGGAGAGGATGTTGTTTTCGTCATCGTTGGTCACGGCGAGGAACAAATCCATGTCCTCGATGTTTTCCTCGCGCAACAGGTCTTCGTCGGTGGCGTCGCCGCCAAGCACGACGGCTTGATTCAGCTCTTCGGCCAGGCGCTGTGCATTGTGCGGATTGTGCTCAATCACCTTGACATTGGCCGAGTCCTCCAGCGCACGCGCCAGACCTCGCCCGATATTGCCGCCGCCGGCGATCATGATATTGCGGTAAGGGCGCTCCATGCGGCCAAGCTCAGCCATCACCGCACGTATGTTTTCGCGGGCGGCAATGAAAAACACTTCGTCGTCCACTTCAATCAGCGTGTCGCCGTTCGGGGTAATCGCTTGCCCCCGGCGGAAAATCGCCGCGACCCGTGCATCAATCGACGGCATGATTTCACGCAGGTCGCGAATCGGTCGCCCCACCAGCAAGCCTCCCCGCATGGCGCGCAAGGCCACCAGACGTACCCGCCCCTCGGCGAAGTCGAGCACCTGCAAAGCGCCGGGCAGGGCAATCAAGCGTTTAATGTACTCTTGGATCAGGTTTTCCGGGCTGATGACCACGTCGATCCTGAAATAGCCTTCGGTGAAAATTTCCGGACTGTCCTTGTACTCCTTGGCGCGCAGACGTGCGATTTTCATCGGCGTGTGGAACAGTTTCCACGCCAGCTGGCAGGCCACCATGTTGACTTCGTCGCTGTTGGTGACGGCGAGCAGCATGTCGGCGTGCTCCGTGCCTGCGCGCTCCAGCACGGCGGGATGCGAGGCCAAGCCGACCACCGTGCGTATGTCCAGTTTTTCCTGCAAGTCGTGCAGCTTCTCGGCATCGGTGTCCACCAGGGTAATGTCCCGCCCCGGCTCGCTGGCCAGCAGACCTGCCAGAGTGGCACCGACTTGGCCAGCACCGAGAATGACGATTTTCATAAGGCTACCTCTATAAAATTCGCTGAAGCCGCGCTGTCTGCGCCAAAATCCGGCTCAAAATGCTCACATACCGCATGTATGCTGCGCTTTTTCGCCGGATTTTGTCTTGCCCCAATCAATAGCTTGGTCGGCTTGATCGAATTTATAGAGGCACCCATGGATTCATCCTGCGAACTCCGCATCATCGCGCTGCGTGGTGTCCTTGACGCCCAGCATCTTGAGTTTGCGGTAGAGGTTGGTGCGTTCCATGCCGGTGCGTCGCGCCAGCTCGGTCATGCTGCCCCGACTATGGCGCAGTTGCGCTTCCAGGTAGGCGCGTTCGAAATCATCACGCGCTTCGCGCAGCGGCAGAGTGATGTCCACATCCACGCTGAGCCAGCCGTCACGCTCCGAGACGCGCATCTCGCGCCCCTCGCGTCCGCCAAGTACATGCTGCACTTCCGCCAGGCCGATGACGCACCCATGACCTCCGCCATTGGCAAGCATGAGCAGTCGCTGCACCACGTTTTTCAGCTCACCGACATGCCCCGGCCAGGCATAGGCGCACAGCTGCGCCAGCGCCTCCGGCTCCAGAGTGCATAAGGGCGCGGCATCGTGCTCGTGCGCGCGGCGCAGGGTGTGATTAAGCAGCAGCGGCACATCCTCCGCGTGAGCGCACAAGGGCGGCACCACCAGTCCGTGGGCGTTCAGATGCTGGTACAGATCATCGCGGAAGCGCCCGGCATTCACTTCCTCGCGCAAGTCCAGCGCCGTAGCCGCCATGACGCGTACATCGACATCAACAGGGTCATGCCCGCCGCTGCGGGTAAAGCTGCCGCTGGTCAGGACATGCAGCAGCTGGGTCTGCTCACGCTTGTCCAGCTCGGCAACTTCAGAAATGAACAGCGTGCCGCCATGCGCCTGCTCCAGCAGGCCATAGCGGATTCGGCGGCGCTCGATCGCATGGCCGGACGCCGCCTCGGCTTCGCCCTTGTGCGGCGGGGTGTCCTCCTGTCCCAGCAGGGATGCGCCCAGCGTCTGGCGATGTTGCGTTGCGGCGGCGCTCACCACAATGAACGGCTGATGGCGGCGCGCGCTGTGATGATGAATGTAGCGGGCGAAGCTTTGGCGCCCGGAGCCCGGCTCGCCGCGCAACAACAGCCAGTCATCACTCTCGGCCAGACGGCGCGCCTGCGCCTTGAGCGCCTGCATGAGCGCGCTCTCACCTAGCGGCTCGTTAAGATAGCCATTTTCACGGCGCAGGCGCGAGTTTTCCTGCATCAAGCGCTGGGTTTGCAGCGCATTCTCCACCGTAAGCAGCAGTTTATCGAGCGATAGCGGCTTTTCGATAAAATCGTACGCGCCAAGCCGGATGGCCTCGACCGCCGTTTCCAGCGTGCCGTGCCCCGACATCATCACCACCGGCGCGGGCAACCCTCCGGCCACGCCGTGCCAATGGCGCAACAGCGCCAGGCCATCCATGTTGGGCATCCACACATCCAGCAGGATCAGATCGGCGCGCCGCGCCTGCAAGCGCGTCTGCGCAACGGAGGCGTCTTCGGCCACGGCGACGCTGTAACCCTCATCCTCCAGAATATCGCTCACCGCCGCACGGATATCCGGCTCATCATCGACGATCAAAATGTGTGCATTAGGCATAGTGTTTCCATCGTTTTCATTTAGCCCGCAGATGGCGGGATTGATCCGCAAGCATCCAATGCCCGCGTCAAAAACCCGCTAATCCGCCAGTTTATCCACCCCATCGTCATGCTCCAAGCCGTCCAGGTGCGCGGGGAAGCATAACTGCACCCGGGCGCCGCCCTCAGGCGCATTACTGACCCGCACCTTGCCTGCGTGTTCCTCGGTGATTTTTTTCACAATCGCCAGACCAAGCCCCGTGCCCTTGGGACGCGTGGTGACATAGGGCTCGAAGATATGCTCCAGCAGCTCCGGAGGGAAGCCCGGACCGTTATCCTCCACCAGCAATTCAACCTGGCGCGAGGACTGGCGCAGGCTCAGGCTCAGGTTGATCTGCGGCGACTCCACGGGCTGCGCGGCTTCCTGCAAGGCTTCGGCGGCATTTTTCAGCAGATTGTGCAAAAGCTGGCGCAGGCGCAGCGCATCGCCATCAATCCAGATGGGCGCATCCTTTGATACCAGGCGCATCCGCACCACGCCGCCGCGATACAAATCGAGCACATCGCGCACCAAGGCGGTGAAATCCAACGCCGTCATGCGTGACTGCGGCATACGCGCATATTCGGCAAAGTCGTTCACCATGTGCTTCATTGCTTCCACCTGTTGCACGATGGTGTGGGTCGCACGCTCCAGCACCTGCGCATCGGCCTCGTTGAGCACCGCCCCCAGCTTGCGCCTGAGGCGTTCGGCGGAAAGCTGGATCGGTGTGAGCGGATTTTTGATTTCGTGCGCCAGGCGCCGCGCCACCTCGCTCCAGGCGGCATCACGCTGCCCTTGAATGATGGCGGTAATGTCGTCCATGACCAGCACCAGACCACCCTCTTCGTTGACTTCGCCTGCGCCGCGAAGCTCATAACGGCTCCCGCCTTGAGCCCAATCATGCGCCAGCGGGGCGCCGCGCACCATCAGAATGCTGCGTTCGCCTTCATTCACCAGGCGCACCTCGCGCAAAAGCTCGCTGGCGCCGTCCTGACGCAGCCAGCCTTCCAGCGCCTCACACAACGGCAAGAGGTGCTCATAGCACTCACACAGCGCGGGCAGGTCAATCTGCTGCAATTCGCCCAGCGGTACGCCAAGCAGGCTTGCAGCGGCAGCATTGGCATGGCGCACCTGAGCGTCATCGCTCAGCGTCAAGACGCCTGAAGACAAGTGTTGCAACACGGTTTCCAGATAATCGCGCTGCGCATCGGCCTCGTCCTTCAAGCGACGGGTCTCCTCGGCGCTTTCGGCTATGCGCGCGGTCATGGTGTTGAACGAGCGCATCAATAATCCAAGATCATCCGTGCGTTGCACAGGCAGCCGACGGCTGTAATCCCCGTCCGCCACCGCGCGCGTCCCCAGCACCAGATCGCGGATGGGCTCGGTCAGGCGCGTTGCGGCCACAAACGCCAGCCATACCGCCATCAGCACAGACAACAACAAAGCCAGCCCAAGCGCCATGACGAAGTTCTGCTTCAGACTATGGCGCAGATAAATCAGCTCGCGGTATTGGTGAAACGCACTCTGCACGCTGTCAGCCAGCGTGGCCAGACGCGCATCGACCAGAAAAATTGCCTGTAACAAACGGTGATCGGAGGCTCCGGCATAGCGCTCCAGGGGAACGACCACCCTGACAGCCAGCGCATCTGCGGGGTTAGCCTCGGCATCTTCGGGCGAGGCGGCGCTGCGGCTCGCCTGGGAGCCCATGGGTTCCAGCGCAAGGTAATGCCGCCCTTGGCGCACATGCGCCAGCACCGATTCGCCCGGACGTTCAGGTACCAGGGCGCGCGAACCGTCCGCAGCGGAAGCGATAATGCGCCCGCCCGCGCCGAACAGGCTCATTTCCAGGGCATCGGTTTCGCGCCGCAGCTTATCCAGTGCCAGCACGGCCAGCTCATCATGCGCCTGCTCCGACGGCGCCAGGCGCTCTTCAAGGCTGGACGCATCCTGCGGCAGGCTGGCGCCCGGCGAGCCCGCTCCCAGATCGCCCAGGCCTTGCTGCAAACTCGGCATGGCGCTCAGGCTGCTGCGGGCGTCCAGGCCTGAACCCTCGCTGTCGCTCAGCTGCTCCGCCGCGCGCCGGGTCAGGCGCAGCGCTTCGCGCATCCGCACTTCCAGCGAGGCGCGCGACAACTCCAGCGCATCATTCAGAGCCTGTTCGATACGCACGTCGAACCAGCTGTCAATGCCACGCTGGATAAAATTCATCGAAAAAAAGAACACAATCGCCGCAGGCGCGAGCCCCAGCAAAACATAGGCGCGCAAAAGGCGCACGGTCAGGCGCGAGCCCGGAACATGCGCGCGCACGCTCAGCCACAGACGCCAGACATGCGCCAGAACCACCGCCAGCAGGAACAGCACCCCGCCGGCATTCACCGCCAGCAGCCAGACGTACAGCGACTCGTAGCGGGTCGAGTTTTGCAGCGCGTCGGTCAGCAAATACAGCGACCCCATCAACACCAGTGCGACCAAGGCGCTGACCCAGGGCACCAGGGGACGGATATGCCGTCGATACAGGCTGCGCAGATAGCGTGCTGTGGCGTGCGTCTTTGCAGGTGGTGCGTTTAGAACGCCCATAAATACCACTCACTGCTCAACTGCCAGGAGCTGGCAAAGAGGGCGCGAGGACGAATGGGCAGAGGCAGGCTGTCATGCACCAAGCGCAGGCGCGCACGCCCCCGGTACGCGCCGGGCAGCGGCACCGCTGAGGCGGGCGCCAACCACAGGTTGCGCGGGTGACTGATATAGTCCGCGGCGCCTTCCAGGCTGGCAAAGCTCTCCGGCTCCAGGCTCTGCCCGCCGGAGGATGACCAGAAAACGCGGTAAAGCTGGCTGAGCGAATGGTATTCGAGGCGCGCGCGCCAGGCATCGGTGTTCAGCTCGCGGGTTCCCCACCATCCGCGATCCTGTTCAATCACCACATCCCAGGCAAACACCAGCTGCACTCCGCTAGACAAGGCATCGGCCTGATCCTTGAACAGCTCCAGGCGAGCGTCCGCGTCCAGCCAGAGCGAGCCGTCACGCAATTCGGTCGAGGCGCGCGTCACGCTGACGCCGCCGGCATAGGCAAGCGGGCTCCACAATGAAAGGATGACCAGAAGCATCCCCAGGAGCCCAGGACAAGCAAACCCGCCCCGCGCCATGGTCTTCACGCAGGTTTTTCCAGCAAGGCGTAGTAAAAACCGTCCATACCATCCTCTCCTGCAAGAATCTGCCGACCATGCGTGCAGGCATGCCCCCAGGCCGCGTCCGCCAGCGAAAGCTCGCGTACCCCGCAAGACGGCAAGCGCGCAAAAAACGCCGCGATCCGCGCCTCATTTTCCTCACGCAACAGCGAGCAGGTCATGTACAGCAGGCGACCGCCCGGCGCGAGCAACGGCCACAGCGCATCCAGCAAACGATCCTGCTGCGCGGCAAGCGCGCCAATATCCTCGGCGCGGCGCAGACGCTTGATATCAGGATGGCGACGAATCACCCCCGTGGCCGAACACGGCGCATCCAGCAGAATCACATCAAAAACCCTGCCATCCCACCAGTCCTCCGGCGCTCCGGCATCCGCCGTCAGCACGCTCGCCGCCAGTTTGCCGCGCGCCAGATTGTCGCTCACCCGCTGCAAACGCTGCGCATCGCTATCCAGCGCCAACAGATCAAGCCTAGGCTGTTTTTCCAGCAGCGCCAGCGTTTTGCCGCCCGGCGCAGCGCAGGCGTCCAGCACGCGCATTCCAGGTCTTAAATCAAGCATTTGTGCACACAACTGCGCGGCTTCATCCTGCACCGAAACATCGCCCTCGGCAAAGCCCGGCAGTCGCTCCACCGCTACCGCGTGCGCCAGACGCACCCCGTGCGCCGCATGACGAGTCGCTTCGGCCTCCAACCCAGCCTGATGCAGGCGCGCCAGATAGGCCTCGCGCGAACCCTGCGCCGCGTTCACGCGCAGAGTCATGGGCGCATGTTGGCGCAAGGCTTTTGCCAGCGCCTCCGCCCGGGATTCGCCCGACCAATCCTGCTTGAAACGCGACCACAACCAGCGCGGCAAGGCATGTTGCACGGCGGGTTCAGCCTGCTCCAACAAGGCCAGACGAGCATCCTTCTCGCGCATGAAATTGCGCAGAACCCCGTTAATCAGCCCGCCCATACGCTGCGCCTTGAGGATCGCCGCCGCATCCACCGTGGCGTGAACCGCCGCATGTTCCGGCACGCGGGTATGCAGCAGCTGATACAGCCCAAGCAGAATCAGCGCAAAGACTTCACCCGGCTTGGGGCGCGCCTTGAGCAAGCCGTCGGCCAGAAAGGCCAGCGGCTCGAATTCGCGCAATACCCCATAGGCCAGTTCCTGAGCCAGGGCGCGATCACGCAAGGCCAGCGGTTGCAACAGAGGCGGCAGGGCATCGCTCAGCGAGCGCCCGGCCAGCACGGCAGCCACGGCGCGCGCGGCGCTGGCGCGCGTCCTGGCCATCAGTGCGCGTCCCCGGCGGCGGGCATGCGCCCCAACACCTCGCCCAGCATGGGCTGTGCGTTGAGGAAATCTGCCGCCATCAGCGGCTTGCCGCCCGGACGTTGCAACTGCTGGATGCGCAACACGCCTTCACCCGCGGCCACATCCAGACCTTCACGGCTGGCCGCGATGACGCTCCCAACAGGGGCGCTCGTTTTTGCATCCAGGCTGACGGCACGCCAGATGCGCAGAGTTTCGCCCTGCCAGTGCGTTTCCGCCACCGGCCAGGGATTAAACGCCATCACGCGCCGCGCCAGCACGGCGGCGGGAAGCGACCAGTCCAGCAGCGCTTCGGCTTTGTCCAGCTTCTTGGCATAGGTCACCAAGGCTTCATCCTGAACTTCGCCGCTCAAGGTTCCCTCCAGCAGCTCGGGCAGGTGCTGCATCAACAGCACTGCACCCATGCCGGAAAGACGGTCATGCAGGCTTTGCGCGCTATCCTCGGTGGTGATCGGGCAGACGGACTTCGCCAGCATCGCGCCTGTATCCAGCCCCACATCCATCTGCATCAGCGTGATACCTGTCTGTGCGTCGCCGCTTTCAATCGCCCGCTGAATCGGAGCGGCGCCACGCCAGCGCGGCAGCAGAGAGGCATGCAGATTCACACAGCCTCGCCTGGGCAAATCCAGCACGGCCTTAGGCAGCAACAGGCCGTAAGCTGCCACCACCATCAAATCCGGCGCCAACGCAGCCAGCTCGGCTTGGGCTTCGACATCGCGCAAGCTCAGCGGCTGAAAAACAGGAATGCCCGCATCCAGCGCCGCCTGCTTGACCGGGCTGGCGGTCAACTTGCGTCCCCGACCGGCGGGACGATCCGGCTGGGTATAAACCGCGACCACGTTTTCGCCCGCGTTCAGCAGGGCGCGCAGCGCAGGGACAGCGAAATCCGGCGTGCCGGCGTAAATAATGCGAGGTTTGCTCAAAATATCGTTTCCGGAAAAATGCAAAAAAACCTTTAGGCGCAGAGAACGCAACCAAATAGCCCGGATGTCAACCCGGGGCAGGCATCACCTCTGGTGCAACTGCCCCCACTACGCTTCATCCGGCCTGCAAAACTACCCGCGCTCGCGCTTTTGCAGTTTGTCGTATTTTTTCAGGGCGCGCTCGCGTTTGAGCGGGGAAATGTGGTCGATAAACAACCGTCCGTTGAGATGATCCAGCTCGTGCTGGATGCACACCGCCAGCAAACCGCCGGTTTCCAGCTCGCACGTCTTGCCGTCCAGATCCTGATAGCGCACCCGCACCCAGTCCTTGCGCGTGACTTTCTCGTTGACTCCCGGAATGGAAAGGCAGCCTTCTTCCATTTCCTCGATGCCTTCGGAGGCTAAAATTTCGGCATTTACCAGCACCAGGGGCTGAGATCGGAAGAGCACACGTCTGAACTCCAGTCACGTCAGTCAATC
>CALKWL010000191.1 GCA_938004235.1 uncultured Gammaproteobacteria bacterium | reverse complement strand
GAGATTGACTGACGTGACTGGAGTTCAGACGTGTGCTCTTCCGATCTTTACCGGGTTGGGAGATCGTCCTCGCTTTGTCAAAGTGCAAGGCGCTGTCAAGACCCTGCTGGATGCCTATGAGGCGGGCAAGATCGACGAGGTTTGGGTCGCGCGTAACGAGTTCGTTAACAGCATGACGCAAAAGCCCGATCTTGTACGGGTTCTGCCGATTTCGGAGGAATCGGTCAGCAGTCAGCAGCAGCACCATTGGGATTACATTTACGAGCCAGACTCCAAAGATGTACTCGATTTGTTGCTGAAACGTTTTGTTGCGGCGAGTGTGCACCAGGCCACCGTCGAAAACGTTGCGTGTGAAATGTCTGCGCGCCGCATTGCGATGAAGAATGCGTCGGATAACGCAGGTGATTTGATCCGTGAGTTGAAGCTGAAATACAACAAGGCTCGCCAGGCCGCAATTACGCAAGAGATTGCGGAAATCGTGAGTGGTGCGGCTGCGGTCGGTTAATGCGTGAATTCTGTACTTATTGATGAGGAACTGATGATGAGTTCTGGCAAGATTATTGAAATCATCGGTGCGGTGGTTGACGTGGAGTTTCCACGTGATGCCGTACCGAAAGTTTATGATGCACTGAAGGTTGACAGCACGGGTCTGACCCTTGAAGTTCAGCAGCAGATTGGTGACGGCGTGGTGCGTACCATTGCCCTTGGCGCCACTGAAGGCCATCGCCGCGGCTTGGCCGTATCCAATACCGGTGCGCCGATTGGCGTTCCGGTCGGTAAGGCGACCCTAGGGCGTATCATGGACGTGTTGGGCGAGCCTATCGACCACGCGGGTCCGATTGCGACCGAAGAGCGCATGGCGATTCACCGCAAGCCGCCGTCGTTTGATGAGCAATCCTCAAGCACCGCGCTGCTGGAGACCGGCATCAAGGTGATCGACCTGCTGGTTCCGTTCGCCAAGGGCGGTAAGGTTGGTCTGTTCGGCGGAGCTGGCGTAGGCAAGACCGTGAACATGATGGAGCTGATCCGTAACATCGCGGTTGAGCACAGCGGTTATTCCGTGTTCGCCGGCGTGGGCGAGCGTACCCGTGAAGGTAACGACTTCTACCACGAAATGAGCGAAGGCGGCGTACTGGACAAGGTATCGCTGGTGTATGGTCAGATGAACGAGCCGCCCGGTAACCGTTTGCGCGTAGCTTTGACTGGCTTGACCATGGCTGAATACTTCCGTGATGAAGGCCGTGACGTTCTGATGTTTATTGACAACATCTACCGTTACACCTTGGCCGGTACGGAAGTGTCCGCATTGCTCGGTCGTATGCCGTCTGCGGTAGGTTATCAGCCGACCTTGGCGGAAGAGATGGGCGTTCTGCAAGAGCGCATCACCTCCACCAAGACCGGTTCGATCACTTCCGTACAGGCCGTGTACGTTCCTGCGGATGACTTGACTGACCCGTCGCCTGCCACCACCTTCTCGCACCTTGATGCGACTGTGGTTCTGTCGCGTGATATCGCTGCTCTGGGAATCTACCCGGCGATTGATCCGCTGGACTCCACCAGTCGTCAACTTGACCCGCAGGTTGTGGGTGAAGAGCACTACAAGGTTGCACGTACCGTGCAGAAAACCTTGCAGCGCTACAAGGAACTGAAGGACATCATTGCCATTCTTGGTATGGACGAGCTTTCGGATGACGACAAGATGTTGGTTGCGCGTGCGCGCAAGATTCAGCGTTTCATGTCGCAGCCGTTCTTCGTGGCCGAAGTGTTCACCGGGGCTCCGGGGCGTTTTGTCAACCTGAAAGAAACCCTGCGCGGCTTCAAGGGTTTGCTTGACGGCGAATTTGACCACTTGCCTGAGCAGGCGTTCTACATGGTCGGCGGTATTGATGAGGCGGTTGAGAAGGCTGCCAAGATCGCTGCCAAGAACGCAGCCAAGTAATTAGGAGGCTGTTATGGCCATAACGGTTCGTGTGGATATCGTCAGCGCTGACCATGCTGTTATGGGTGGAGAGGCGACGTTCGTTGTCGCTCCGACCGTGATGGGTGAGTTGGGCATTACGCCGCGTCATACACAACTTCTCGCTCAGCTTAAGGCGGGTGAGGTTCGCGTTACTGACGACAAAGGTGTGGTGAGCCATTTCTTCGTTTCCGGTGGTGTGATTGAGGTTCAGCCTCATGCCATTACCATCTTGGCAGACAGCGCGCTGCGCGAGGAAGATGCGCGTGCTGTCGAGCTGGTCGAGGAAGAAGCACGCCTGAAGGCGCTTGAAAGCCGTATCGAGATTGGCACGCGCGAGACGGATTACTTCCGTTTGCGTGGCGCCATCGAGGCGGAAGAGCGCTTGAACTGGATCCGCGAGATCCGTGGCGTGTCAAATCGCACTTCCCAGTAAGGTGTGCTCGGTTTGAGGGTTGCCTTGGTGTAACCTTCATTTTCAAAAGGAGGCTTTTGGCCTCCTTTTTTATTTCCGGCTTTTTGGACTGGTCGCTGTAGCTGCATGGGGCTGCGGACATCAAAAATTACCGCGCCGGATCAATCGGGGGAGCGCATAACAGCTCCATTAGCAGGGCGTTTTTCAACGCCCTGCTAATGCAAGCTATGGATGGCTTGCACGAAGATTGAGTGTGCTAATAGATTGATCTTATAGGGTTTTGTCGGCTGGTCGCATTCCTGTGCGTAGCCCTTCGGGGGGCGCAAAGCATTCCATCGTTGTTCCATGTAACGATGCTGGTGTGCATCGTGACGCTCTCGAAGGCCGAACCCTGTAGGGGCTTCCGGCACGGATGCCGGAAGGGTCTGAGAGGAGGATCAAGCGAGTTGAACAAGGGCAGGAAAGCCTTTTTTCAACGGATGTAGGGTGGCTGTAAACAGGCTCTTGGGAGGTTAGCTTGATGTCGGTATGGAGTGCATTGTTGAATCCGGCGCGGCGACGAGCCAGTGCGTCTCGCATGGGAGTCGGCGCGCCATTGGTTGCGGCATGGACGAAGCCGGTCGCTTTGCCGTTGCCGTTGCCGGGGCTGCACGGCAGCGGCGAGGTGCGCACGGAGATCGAGCGTGACTATGACCGCATTCTTTATGCCGCGCCGGTTCGGCGCATGGCGGACAAAACCCAGGTCTTTCCATTGGAGCGCAACGATGTGGTGCGCACGCGCCTGACTCATTCGCATGAGGTGGCCAATCTTGCGCGTGCGGCAGGCGTGGATTTGGTATTCAATCACGGGGTAGCTCAGGCGCGACCGCAGGCTGCGCGCGATGTGCCGACCTTGCTGGCTGCGCTGGGCTTGGCGCACGACCTAGGCAACCCTCCATTTGGACACCAGGGGGAGCGGGCGATGCAGGCATGGTTTGAGCGTCATGCTGAGCGCGTCTTTGAGGCGCGTCATGGTTTGAGCGAGGCCATGCGCCTGGACTTTTTGCGCTTTGAGGGTAATGCACAAACCTTGCGCTTACTGACCAAGCTGCAAATTATTAACGATGATTTCGGCCTGAATCTGAGTTACGCCACGCTGGCGGCTTTGTTGAAATACCCTGTTGCCTCCGATCGGGTGGATAAATCGCTTGCAACGCACCGTAAGCATGGCTTTTTTCAGTCAGAGGCGGCGCTGGTTGACGATGTTTGGCGTGCAACCGGGTTGAAAAATGGCCAGCGTCATCCTTTGACCTTCGTTTTGGAAGCTTGTGATGACATTGCCTATTGTGTGCTCGATGCCGAAGATGCAGTAAAAAAGCGCCTGGTTTCGTTTCACGACATTCTGGCCTTTTTGCGTCATGCGGCAGGTGATAATCCCACCGTGGCCTGGATTTGCAACGAAGCCGAGCGTGAACACGCGGTTTACCGCGAAGCGGGTTTGTCGCCCGCCGAGTTGAACGATATTTCCATGCAGGTGTTTCGCATTCGCGCCATGGGGGTGCTGATGCGCGCCCTGACCGAGGCTTGGTTGCGTCAACAGCAGGCGCTGCTTGATGGCGCGTTCACGGGTGAGTTGCTTGATGTTTCTTCAGCCGGCGTATTCATTGCGACGTTGCGCCAGTTCAATCAGCGTCATGTGTATCGCCATCCCAGTGTGCTCAAGGTGGAGTTGCGCGGCTTCGAGGTGATTCATGAGCTGATGGACATGCTGTGGTTTGCCATTACCGACCGTGATGAAGGGGCTCCGGCACATGCGCCGCGTCGTACGCCGTTTGCGACCTATGCTTACGGGCGCATGTCGGAAAACTATCGTCGGGTCTTTGAGTCGCCAAGCAACCCCATGCCGCTGCGCTATCGAGAAGCTCAGTTGTTGACGGACATGATTGCGGGCATGACAGACTCGTACGCGGTTGCCATGTGTGAAGAGCTGCGACCGCATTTTCGAGCGGTTTCTTGACAGGCGGCTAGGTTTTCGCCCGTTACCAGGGTGTTGAAAAACACCCTGGTAACACAAGCCATGGATGGCTTGCACGAAGATTAATCACGATAAATGATTGATCTTCGCAGCCTTTCTGGAATGCTGCGCATTGCATCGTTGCTCCAGGCAGCGATGGTGGCGTTTACCGCTTTGATGCGCGTTGAAAAAGGGCAGGAAAGCCCTTTTTCAACATCCTGTTACACCCGTGCAGCGCGCCCCCGCGCGGGGGACGGCAACGCCGGGTTAAGGACTACGGTGCGATCATCACCGGTTTGACACCCCAGATTTCATCACAGTATTCGGCAATGGCTCGGTCGGAGGAGAATTTTCCGCTGCGCGCCGTGTTGAGAATGGACATGCGAGTCCAGGTGTCACGGTCTTGCCATGCGGCGTCTACGCGCTGCTGGCAGGCAATGAACGACGCGTAATCGGCGAGGACAAGGAAAGGATCCGACCAGCTCAGGTTTTCCACGATCGGGCGGAACACCTCGGCGTGGCCGTGTGCGAAATATCCGTTGCCGATCAGTTCCAGCACCGCGCGCAGCTCGGGATTTTGCTCGATGTAAAGGTGCGGCTGATAGCCGTCGTGCTTGAGCGCACTCACTTCAGCCGCCGTCAGGCCGAACAGGAAAAAGTTTTCTTCTCCAGCCTCCTCGCGGATCTCGATATTGGCGCCATCCAGCGTGCCGATGGTCAGTGCGCCGTTCATCATGAATTTCATGTTGCCCGTACCCGAGGCCTCCTTGCCGGCGGTGGAGATCTGCTCGGACAGATCCGCAGCGGGGTAGATCATGTGCGCGTTCTTGACGTTGAAGTTGGGCACGAACACCACTTTCATGCGCGTACTTACGGCGGGGTCATTGTTGACGGTTTCGGCTACGGCGTTGATGAGCTTGATGATGCGTTTGGCCATGAAGTAGCCGGGCGCGGCTTTGCCGCCGAAGATAAAGGCGCGCGGCGGCGTGTCCAGCTGCGGGTTGGATTTGAGGCGCAGGTAGTGAGTGATGATGTGCAGTACGTTCAAATGCTGGCGCTTGTACTCGTGAATGCGCTTGACCTGTACATCGAATAGCCAGCTCGGGTCGAGCACGACGCCGGTGCGTTCCTGGATATAAGCCGCCAGAACGCGTTTGTTCTGCTCCTTGATGGCTTGCCACGCCTGGCGGAACTCGGCATCGTCGGCGTGGGCTTCAAGCTGGCGCAACTGGCGCATGTCGGTCAGCCAGCCCTCGCCCAGCGTGCGATTGAGTAGCTCTCGCAGCCCTGGGTTGGACAGCGCCAGGAAGCGACGCGGTGTGACTCCATTGGTTTTGTTGCTGAATTTTTCTGGCCAGAGCTCGTAAAAATCCTTGAGCACGCTGGATTTGAGCAATTCAGTATGGAGGGCGGCTACGCCGTTGATGGCATGGCTGCCCACCGAAGCGAGGTGAGCCATGCGCACGTAGCGTCCGCTTTCCTCGCCGATCAGCGACATGCGGCGGATGCGCGATACGTCGCCAGGGAAGCGTGCGCTGACCTCATCCAGAAACAGGCGGTTGATTTCGTAGATGATTTCCAGGTGACGCGGCAACAGCTCGGCGAACATGGGCAGCGGCCAGGTCTCCAGCGCTTCGGGCAGCAAGGTGTGATTGGTGTAGCCGAACGCCGCGACGGTGATCGCCCATGCCGTGCTCCAGTCGAGATTGTGTTCATCCAGCAACAGGCGCATCAATTCGGCCACACCGATGGACGGGTGCGTGTCATTGAGTTGCACGGCAAAGCGCTCGGCAAAATGCGTGACGGGTTCACCCTGAGTTTCGAGCAGCCGCAGCATGTCCTGGAGCGAGCAGGACACGAAGAAATACTGCTGCATAAGACGCAGGCGCTTGCCGACCTCGGGTTCGTCGTTGGGATAAAGCACCTTGGTGACGGTTTCGGAAACCACCTTGTCGGCAACGGCCTGGTAATAATCGCCGGTATTGAAGGCCTGAAAGTCGAAGTCCTCAACCGCCTCGGCGCTCCACAGGCGCAGGGTGTTGCAGGTGTTTACGCCATACCCCTGAACAGGCGTGTCATAGGCCACGCCCTTGACCACGCGCGCGGGAACCCAGCGCACCTGGTGTACCCCGTAGGTGTCGATATAGTGTTCGGTGTGCCCCCCCAGTTGACCAGGAAACTGATTTGCGGCTTGGCGATTTCCCAGGGATTGCCTCGATGCAGCCATTTATCGGTGATTTCGGTCTGCCAGCCGTCGTGAATTTCCTGATCGAAAATGCCGAATTCGTAGCGGATGCCGTAGCCGATGGCCGGACGTTGCAGCGTGGCAAGCGAATCGAGGTAGCACGCGGCCAGGCGTCCAAGGCCGCCATTACCCAATCCCGGCTCTTCCTCGCAGTTCAGAACCTCGGTCAAGGGCTGACCGAGCTCAGCCATAGCCTGGCGAGCCTCATTCTCAATGCCGAGGTTGACCAGGTTATTGCCAAGGTGCGGCCCCATGAGAAATTCCGCTGAAAGATAACAGGCCACCTTCCCGGTGGTGACGTAGTAGGACTTGACGCTATCCATCCAGTGGTGCTGCATTCGGTCGCGCACCGCCAGCGCGAGCGCATGGTAAAAGTCCCGCGTCTCGGCCAGGGCGACGGGACGCGCCATGGTGTACATCAGATGGTCGAGCACAGCCTGCTTGAGTTCGGCAAAGCCAAGCCCGGTGCGTACATTGGTGCTGGAAGACGGTTTTGACATGACGGGGCTCCATGGGCTTGATGGAAGTGATATGACGGACAGCGTTAAATCTTAAATCAGCTTTAGCAGGTGGAGGTTTCAGTGACGTGAAATGTTTCAGGTGAATCGCGCGAGGAAGTTCCCTTTCTCCCTCCCCTGAACAGCCGACCCGTTTTGTGAGCTGTTCGCGACGGACGCGCGGTCACTTTGGCCAATCTATGCAGACTTTCGACTTGGTTGGGTGTAGCTTCTGACGGCAGGTTTACTCACATCGGGGCGGTGTCTACAAAATCATGACGAAATCCAACTCTAGTGCGTCTGAGCACCCATCCTACACTGTCCCGCGTTATCGCTATGCAAGTTAGCTGCATGCGGGCGGTGCAGCTAAGCACAGCATCAGTCTTAACGCCCTGAGACCTCGGGCTGAGCGTGCTCCAGATGGGCGACGCTTGCCTTATGTTCCCCCTGTTTTGCGCCTTACATTGCGGGAGGTGCTGCGCCTGCTTGAGCCCTATGTGGTTTCGCGCTTCATGGATCAGGCTCGCGCCGTATTACCTTTGGCCTTGTATCTGGCCTTGTTTCAACTATTGATTTTGCGCCAGTTGGTCGCCGATCCCTGGCAGGTTACGGCGGGCATGTTCGCGGTCATCGTTGGTTTGATGCTGTTCATGGAAGGCCTGAAGCTGGGTTTGATGCCTTTTGGTGCGGTGATTGGCGAGCAGTTGCCGCGCAAGCTGGCCTTGCCGTGGGTGTTGTTCATCACGTTGCTGTTGGGGGTTGGTGTGACCTTTGCCGAGCCTGCCATAGGTGCGCTGAAGATGGCAGGTCAGTTGGTCGCGGTGGAGCAGGCACCGTATTTGTACGCCCTGCTCAATCAGTGGTCGGGGACGCTGGTGCTGGTGATTGGTGCCTCGGTGGGCTTGGCGGCGGTGGGCTTGGCGGCGGTGGTTGGCACGCTGCGCTTTTTGTATGGCTGGAGCCTCAAGCCGCTGATTTACATCTCCTTGCTGCTGGTCATGCTGCCAACGCTGTACATGTCCATGGATCCGCAGTTGGCCAGCGTTTTGGGCTTGGCCTGGGATGCGGGCGCGGTGACGACGGGGCCGGTCACGGTGCCGCTGGTTTTGGCGCTTGGTGTGGGGATCTCGCTTGCGGCGGGCAAGGGCGGGGGGGCTTGTCCGGCTTTGGCATTGTGACCCTGGCCTCCCTGTTTCCGGTGGCGGGCGTGCTGTTTCTTGGGCTGTATGTCGCTTCGGTGCAAGATCGGAAGAGCACACGTCTGAACTCCAGTCACGTCAGTCAATC
>CALKWL010000190.1 GCA_938004235.1 uncultured Gammaproteobacteria bacterium | reverse complement strand
ACCGAGATCTACACTCTTTCCCTACACGACGCTCTTCCGATCTGAGAGGCGCAGACGGTAGGTTTGCAGCCCCGCCATGGAAGGCTCGATATTCAACACATAAAGCTGACGCCCCTGGTCATCGCGTTCAACTGCCGTACACAGATAATGCGCGTGCAGCACGAATTGGCCGTTGGCATCCATAAGGCCGAACTGGCATTCCACGCGTACATCCGCCGCCGAAAGGCCATTGATGTTGACTGCAACGCGGATTTCCAGGGACTGCCCTGAAGTCAGGCATGCCGGCGGAGTATCCAAACGCTCGGCGCTGATGTTATGCCATTGCGCACGCACGCGGGCTTTCCATTGCGCCAGTTCGCAGGCCAGCGACCCGTGCTCCCGATCCAATTTGCGACCGTTATGCAGGGCGGTGATGTAGAACTTGTGGGTGTAATCCAGAACCTGACGCTCACTGTTGAAGCGCGGCAAGATGCTGGCCATTGAAGCCTTGGAGCGTTGCACCCAGCCGCTGGAGTAGCTGCCGCGATCACGGCTGAAATACAGGGGAATCACCTCGTTGCTCAACGTGTCGATCAAGTCGCGGGATTCCTGCGTATTGCGGTACTCCGCCGAGTACTCCTCGCCGTGCGGCACAATGCCCCAACCGTTGTTCCCTTCAAAACCTTCACCCCACCAGCCATCCAGCACGCTCAGGTTCAAGGCGCCATTCAGACCCGCCTTTTGCCCCGAGGTACCGCTGGCTTCCAGCGGATACTCCGGCGTGTTGAGCCACACATCCACCCCAGTCACCAGCTTACGCGCCAGCTCCATGTCATACCCCTCAACCAGCAGAATTTTGCCGAGAAACTCAGGGCGCTGCGAAATCTCCCAAATGCGGCGGATCAGTTCCTGCCCCGGTTCGTCCGCAGGGTGCGCCTTGCCGGCAAAAATGAATACGACCGGGCGCTGCGGGTCATTCACCAGACGCGACAAGGCCTCAAGATCATTAAACACCAGCAACGCACGCTTGTAAGTCGCGAAGCGGCGCGCGAAACCAATCACCAGCATATCCTGCTCGGACTGGCCAATCAGGCTCAGAGCCTTGCGCAATGAGGTTTCGCTGCGTCCGGTACGGCGGTACTGGCGGCTGATGCGCAGCGCCACGTCATCAAACAGCTCGCGCTTGAGCGACTGGTGCACACTCCAGAAACGCAGGTCAGGAATCACGTCCACCATGCCCTCCCAGAAGCTGCGATCACACAGGTGATCGTGCCAATCGCGCTGACGTTGATCGAAAAAGTTCGCCCACTCACGCGCCAGCCAGGTTCCGACATGCACGCCGTTGGTCACATGAGACATCGGGTTTTCCTGTGGATCAATCTCCGGCCAATGCGCCTGCTCCATGCGTGAAGCAACCTCGCCGTGGATTTTACTGACGCCGTTGTGCAGACGCGAGCCGCGCAGAGCCAGGGTCGTCATATTGAAACGGGCTGGCGAGGGGCTCAGATCCCCCAGCGCCATGAACTCGCCGTAATCCAGGCCAAGCGCCTTACGCATGTCGCCCAGGTAATGCTCGACCAGACCGACATCAAACACATCATGCCCCGCCGGAACCGGCGTGTGCGTGGTGAACACGGCATTGACCGCCGTACACTCCAAAGCCTCCTTGAAGTTCAGTCCCTGCGCGACCCACTCACGGCAGCGCTCCAGCACAATGAACGAGGCATGACCTTCGTTCATGTGCCAGACATTCGGATGTAAACCCAGAACGCGCAGGGCACGCACACCGCCGATACCCAGCAGAATTTCCTGCTGAATACGCATTTCACGCCCGCCGCCATACAGCTGATAGGTGATCTTGCGATCTTCCGCGCTGTTTCCATCAATATCGGTATCCAGCAGGAACAGGCGCACCCGTCCAATGAGCGCCAACCAGACCTTGACGCGCACTTTGCGCCCCGGATAGTCAAGTTCAAAAAAAACTTCCTCGCCCTGCTCGTTGCGTGCGGGCTCCACCGGAAGATCGGCAAAGTCCACCGGCAATGAGGTTTCGATCTGGTGTCCATCCTTGTCGAATGTTTGGGTGAAATATCCCACGCGGTACAACAACCCGACCGCCACAAACGGCAGGCCAAGGTCGCTGGCGGCCTTGCAATGGTCGCCAGCAAGAATACCCAGTCCGCCTGAATAAATCGGGAAACTTTCATGAAAGCCGTACTCTGCGCAGAAGTAGGCGATCAGATCCTTGTCGGCATCCAGCTTGGGCGCAAGATCAGGGTGAATCGGCTCGGCAAGATAGCGGCGAGCCTGGGTACGCGCTTCCTCCAGGTCGAACATATAGCTTGAGTCAGCCAGGGCTGCGTTAACCTTTTCCTGTGATACGCGGCGCAGGAAAACCTTGGGGTTGTGACCGCACGCCGCCCACAACTCGGCATCCATCCTGAAGAACAGCCCGCGAATCTTGCGGCTCCAGCTGTAAGCGAGGTTGTTGGCGAACTCATGCAGGCAGTGAAGCTCATCGGGAATCGTCGGCTGAACTTCGAGGGTGTACAAGGTGCAGGTCATGGTGAGCTCTCAGAAATAAAGAAAAGCGGGTTGAATGCTGAAACCAGGCTGCCAGGTTTTCCGGCAGGAATCGGCTTCATCAGGCGTGTGCCACAGGATAACGGACAATGCCCCTCAGTTTCACCAGAGAATGTGGCAATCAAGTGACACTCTCGCTCAAGGACTCGACGTCAACAACGATGCCCGAGCGCTGCCCTTGGGCGCGGTAAGCAGGCGCCAGCCAATCGTTCCCAACCTGCACCAGGTGCTCTTCGAGGTAGAGCAGAGGCACATGCGCACGCCCCCAGGGGGGGATGGCGAGGGCTTGAAAACGCTTGCCCAACGTTGCCCGCGCCGATGACGAGGTCAAGGACGAACGTACATGTACATGCAGCCCCTGCTGCACCCGCGCGGCATCCAGACCGCGTCCCAGAGCCTGAGCAGGCACAAGACGCACGCCAAGGGCGGGCAGATCAAGCGGCTGCTGCACAGACCAGAAACAGCCTGACCAATCGGGCAGATGTGCCTGGCGCCGCAGCGCCGCCTCGCTTACGGCGTACAACCCATCGCGCCAGCGCACAAGCGCTCCCCCCGGCCACGCCACGTGCGGCAACGCATCTTCACGCGCCGCCAACACCCGCGACAATTCATCCAGCCGCGCTTCGGGCAGCGCAGGCAAACCCAGCTCAAGCAGCCAGGCGCGCAGGGCATTCTGCCTGCGCGGCACACTCAGGCGCAGCAAGTCCCCTACATTCAGACGACGCCCGTCCTCACTTCGCAGATCGTGCAAATCGATGCGCGCCAGATCACGCAGCAAGCCCTCGGTGCTGGCCATGCGCCCTGCGCAGCGCGCGAGGGTTTGGCGTGCAGAGGGCCAGTGCTGCATCAAAACGGGCAAGACCTCATGGCGCACATGGTTGCGCGCCAGGCTCAAATCCGCATTGCTCGGATCATCCACCCAGGTCAATCCAAGACGCAGCGCCTGCTGGAGCAAGGCAGCACGCGACACATGCAGCAAGGGGCGCAGATGCCAGCCCTCGCCGTCACGCAGCGACACGGGTTGCAGGCTTGGCATGGCTGCCAGTCCGCGCACGCCGGCGCCGCGCATCAATTGCAGCAGAAAAGTCTCAGCCTGGTCGTCCTGGTGGTGCGCAGTCAGCAACACATCTCCCGCACGCATGACCCCGGTCAGCGCAGCGTAGCGCGCCTTGCGCGCCGCAGCTTCTACCCCTTGCCCCGACTGCCGATCCACCTCAACCCGCAGCACCTGTACCGACACATTCAGCTGAGCTCCGAGATGCTGCGCTTCTTCAGCCCATTCATCGGCTTCCGTCAGCAAGCCATGATGGACATGGAGCAACTGCACCTCGTCAAGCAAGCCTTTCTCACGCAGCGCAAGCAAGCCATGCAGAAGAACCCTGGAGTCCAGACCGCCGCTAAAAGCCAGATAAAGCGTGCGTCTGCGCAAATGCACAGGAATCGCCGCCAAAAGCTCAGTAAGCCAAGTGTCCACGCCGGGCGCCGGAATGTCTCAGAACCTGTTTACGATCTCGATCAACGGATGCAGTGCAAGCGGAAATCGGTCGAAAAAGCGCAGCATAGACAGACTATGTGAGCATTTTGAGACAGATTTCTGCGCCGCAATGCGCCGTTCAGCGAGATCATAAACAGGTTCTTAGGCCTTTTCGCTGAACTGTCCCATGGACATCAAGCGCTGATAGCGGCGCTCCAGCAGCCCGTCCAGCGGCATGACCTCGGTCTGATCCAGGGCGCGCAGAATGGCCGCCTTGACCGTTTGCATGTGCGCGTTCAAATCCCGATGCGCACCGCCCTCGGGCTCTTCAATCACTTCGTCAATCAATCCGAGTTCCTTGAGACGCGGCGCGGTAATCCCCAGGGCTTCGGCGGCATCCGGAGCCTTGGCGGCATCCTTCCACAGAATCGCCGCGCAGCCTTCCGGCGAAATCACCGAATAAGTGCTGTAGCGCAGCATCATCAAATGATCGCTCACCCCGATGGCTAACGCGCCGCCGGAGCCGCCTTCGCCAATCACCAGACTCACAATCGGCGTGGGCAAATCCGCCATCACAAACAGATTGCGCGCAATCGCCTCGCTCTGTCCGCGCTCTTCGGCATCCATGCCCGGAAACGCGCCCGGCGTGTCGATCAGGGTCAACACCGGCAATTTGAAGCGCGCCGCTGTTTCCATCAGGCGCTTGGCCTTGCGATAGCCCTCCGGACGCGGCATGCCAAAATTGCGTCGTGAACGCTCGCGCGTATCCCGACCCTTCTGATGACCGATGACCATCAACGGACGGCCATCAATGCGCGCCAGACCGCCCACCAGGGCGGCATCATCGGCAAAGGCGCGGTCGCCGTGCATCTCGACAAAATCCGTCATCAGATGATTGACGTAGTCCAGGGTATAGGGACGCTGCGGATGGCGCGCCATCTGCGAGACTTGCCAGGCGCCAAGTTTGGCAAAAATTGAACGGGTGAGCTGCGTCGATTTAGCCTGCAAACGCTCAATCTCATCCGCGAGATTAAGGTTGCTGTCATTGCCCATCAGACGCAGTTCATTGATTTTCGCCTCCAGATCAGCGATGGGTTGCTCAAAATCAAGGTAATTCGGATTCATTTATTTATTCCTTATCGAAACGTGCATAACTTTGTACCGAATGACAAAAGCCCTACCAGGCTGAAACGCCTCGCTCAGCCGCCCGTTATCCAAGCCACACCCGCGCATTGCGGAACATGCGCATCCAGGAACCATCTTCACCCCAGCCATAGGGTCGCCATGAATGCTGCACCGCGCGGAACACACGCTCAGGATGCGGCATCATGATGGTGAAACGTCCATCCTCGCTGGTAAACCCGGTCATGCCATGTGCCGAGCCGTTAGGGTTCTGTGGATAATGTTCTGTGGCCTGTCCGTAATGATCGACGTAACGCAGGGTGACCAGACCGCCCTCCGCCACCGCTTCGGCATCCACGCCATCGGCAAACTCGATCCGCCCTTCACCATGCGCTACCACAATCGGCATTTTGGAACCCGCCATGCCGGAAAGAAACAGCGAGGGCGAATCCATCACTTCAACCATCGCCAAACGTGCTTCGAACTGCTCCGAACGGTTGCGCATAAAGCGTGGCCAGTGTGCTGCACCGGGAATCAGATCCGCAAGCTGGGACAACATCTGGCAACCATTGCACACACCCAGGCCAAAATTATCCTGACGCACAAAGAATTCATTGAACTGTTCCAGCGCACGCGCATTGAAACGGATCGACTTGGCCCAGCCACCGCCCGCCCCCAGCACATCGCCATACGAGAAGCCGCCGCAGGCCACCAGCCCCTTGAAATCCTCCAGCGTGATGCGGCCTTCGATAATGTCGCTCATGTGCACATCCACCGCATCAAACCCGGCGCGGGTAAAAGCAGCGGCCATTTCAAGCTGCCCATTTACGCCCTGCTCACGCAGCACGGCGACACGCGGACGCGCGCCCGTGGCGATGAAGGGCGCGGCCACATCATCGTCCAGAAGATAATTCAATTCGACAAACAGTCCAGGGTCACGCGCATCCAGCAGGTTGTCGAATTCCTGCTGCGCGCATTCCGGGTTATCGCGCAAACGTTGAATCTGGTAACTGGTTTCACCCCAGGCGCGTTGCAGATCAACCCGCGACTCATCCAGCACGACCTTGCCATGATGTTTGATATGCAGACGATCATCTTCACGCAGGGTACCAATCACATGGCTGTGCGTACCCAGACCCGCCTCGCGCAAGGCCATCAACACGCTATCGGTATCGCAATGCCGCACCTGCACCACCGCGCCCAGCTCCTCGGAAAACAGCGCAGACAGGCTTTCATCACCGAGCAAATCCAGTGAAATATCCAGACCGCAATGCGCGGCAAATGCCATTTCCGCCAGAGTGACGAACAAGCCGCCATCCGAACGGTCATGGTAGGCCAACAGCAGGCGATCCTGACTCAAATCCTGAATCACGCCGAAGAACGCTTTCAGCGCATTCGCATCATCCAGATCAGGCGCAACATCGCCCACCTGCGCATACACCTGCGCCAGGCAGGACGCACCCAGGCGCTGACGCCCCTTGCCCAGATCGATCAAAATCAAATCCGTATCACCGGCGTCCAGACGCAACTCCGGGGTCAGCACATGCCGAATATCCGTCACCGGCGCAAAGGCACTGATAATCAGCGACAAGGGGGCGGTCATCTCGCGTGGTTTGCCGTTCTGCTCCCACACGGTCTTCATCGACAATGAATCCTTGCCCACCGGAATGGCAATGCCCAATTGCGGGCAAAGCTCCTCACCCACGGCCTTGACCGTATCGAACAACAGCGCATCCTCGCCAGGATACCCGGCAGCGGCCATCCAGTTGGCGGACAAACGGATATCCGACAACTTCGCAATCGGCGCCGCTGCAATATTGGTAATGGCCTCGGCTACCGCCATGCGCCCGGAAGCCGGCGCATCAATCAGCGCGACCGGCGTGCGCTCACCCATGCTCATGGCCTCGCCAAGCAGGCTATCCAGCGCCAGCGCCGTGACTGCCACATCCGCCACAGGAACCTGCCACGGGCCAACCATCGGATCACGCGCCACCATACCGGTAATCGTGCGGTCGCCGATGGTAATCAGGAAGCGCTTGTCCGCCACCGTTGGCAGACGCAGCACGCGATAGACCGCCTCGCGCACGCTCACGCCTGCAAAATCGAGCGGCGGACGCGCAACGCCATGATGCTTCACATCACGCAGCATTTTTGGCGGCTTGCCCAGCAAAACATCCATCGGCAAATCGACCGGCGTGTTGTCAAAATGCGCATCACCCACCAGCAAACGCTGTTCCGCCGTGGCGGTGCCGACCACTGCAAACGGCGCTCGCTCGCGCTCGCACAGGCTTTGGAACAGCTCCAGGCTTTCCGGATGAATCGCCAGCACATAGCGTTCCTGCGACTCATTGCTCCATATCTCCATCGGCGACATGCCCGGTTCATCATTCGGCACCGCGCGCAATTCAAAGCGCGCACCGCGTCCGGCATCATTCACCAACTCCGGAAAGGCATTGGAAATACCGCCCGCACCCACGTCATGAATCGACACAATCGGGTTGGCATCACCCATCGCCCAGCAACGGTCGATGACTTCCTGGCAACGGCGCTCCATTTCCGGGTTGCCGCGCTGCACCGAGGCAAAATCCAGATCAAAGGCCGAAGCCCCCGAAGCCACGGACGAGGCCGCACCACCGCCAAGGCCAATCAGCATGGCCGGCCCACCCAGCACAATCAGCAAATCCCCTTCGGCAATGATGTTCTTCTCCACATGATCGCCACGAATATTGCCCAAACCGCCGGCAATCATGATTGGCTTGTGATAGCCGCGCAGGGAGGTGCCTGAAGCCGATGGTGCTTCTTGCTCATAGGTAAGATCGGAAGAGCACACGTCTGAACTCCAGTCACGTCAGTCAATC